>JAGXNQ010000060.1 GCA_019894955.1 Promethearchaeota archaeon
TTCGCATTCTTGTTAACGTAGTTATTTTTCTAACAACGGGAATCATTTTTTTTCGGGAAGCAAATAAAACTGACGATGCTGAGAATAAGTTAAAAGCTAAACTAATACTTGTGGGGGTAATCTTTCTTATAATAGGAAGTTTATTTTATAGTATCTTTGGGATCGTCTTTATAGCCTTAATCATACTACTCATGAGTGTATTAGGATTTTATGGAGGAATAGTGTATCCTGTATGGATTGCAAAGATTTTTCTAAGAAATAAAAAATAATTCTAATTTTTTTATTTTATTTATTATTTTCTACTGTAATGGTAAATCTCAAATTTTTGCGTTCTTATCTACTATATAGGTTAAAAATAGAATGACTGACCAAGATAATTTAATTCTGGAAGAACCCGAATTTCTGAAGAATTTGGAATTAGCTATTGGTGAAACCATTCCTATTTTAAATGATATCAAGGAAGATTCATTTGGAATTCAAATAAAAAACAAAAAAATTATTGGTTTAGGCTTAGCAAACTGTAATTTAACAGATTTCCCAGAACCAATAGCTCAAATTTCAACGCTGGAAATACTAACACTTATGGGAAACAAGATCATAAAAATTCCTCAATCAATTGGAAATCTTACTTCATTGATAAGTTTGAATATGAAAAATAATAAATTAGAGCGCCTTCCAGATACTTTTTGGAGATTAAAAACTTTAAAAAATTTCAATATAGAAGAAAATAACTTGAAAGATGAATGGAGTTTAATTCAAGATCTTGATGCAACGTCAGTTTTAGAATTTTGTAGGGGGAATGCTCCTTTAAATCTCTATATAGCATTTCCCTCCGCATTTGGATTAATTTATAGAATAGAAGAATTTATAAGAAGTTTAAAAAGTAATAAAGAAATTCTCGAGATTTATCAAAATGATGTTGAGAAAGTAGCTGAAAGTCATATTTTACTCCTCTTTTGTACTAAAAATTCACGAAATGAGGATTATTTCATTGAAAGCATGAGTATAGCAATTACACATCATATTGAAATCATTCCCATTAAAGACACGAGCATTGATTGGGATGATCTAAATCAGATTGATCTAAGTAAAAAGGGACTAGGAGATTACGATCTAGGCCATCAAAAAGGATTTACCATTACCAGGAATAATGTTAGAAGTCTTTCTGCGAAAATTTATGATTATATAATACAATACAAGCGAAAAGTCAATTTATTAGGAAAAGATTAAAAATAGATTTATAATCCTTATTTAAGTTCTTGTTTTAATTCCTTAATATTGGTTTTGAGTTGATTCATGCTTGTTTTTAAAATATTAACTGCAATGAAACTACCTTCTTCTTCCTCTACCTTGCGTTTTAAGAGTTTTACTTTTAAGTTATAAGCATCAAGTAGGGAATTTGAAGCCGTAGTACTTCCCTTTATCACTATATCAATCACGTGAAGAGCTAATTGAAACTTTCCTTCTTCATATAACATCTTTGCTTTAGCAAGATATTTTTCGATACTTCCAATTTTAAGTAATTCTTTAGCAACCTCAGAAGATTTAGCAGGAAATAAATCAGTTGGATTTCCTGAATCATACCATCCATGATAGAGCCTATAAACATCAGTTATGGCAAATCGATAGTCTCCGTATTTTGGTTGTAAGAACTCATGGTTCTTGAATTTATCAGGATAAATATCCAACATCTCATTATAGATTTGTTCAAACCACTTGCCTTGATTTAATCGTTTTACAACCTCATCATGTACAAAATTTAATGCTTCTGCGGTGATTGATAATACATCTTGTACATCATTTTTACCTTTAAAAAGAAATCCGTGACCAGGAAGTAAAAATTCTGCATTTTTTTTCATCATTTTATCCATTGCTATAGCCCAATCCTTTCCATATCTTTGTACGCGAAAGGGACTTCCAATATTAGGATAAGAAGATACCATTAAATCTCCTGTGAATAAAACTTTCTTTTCTTTGAAATACATCCAAATACTATCATCAGTTTCACCCTTATCATGATGAATCTCAAAATTATAACCACTTAAGCTAAAATTATATGATTCATTCCCTTTAATAATGATCGTAGGCTCCAATGCTCCCATAATAGATTCTGTATCCGTCATTGTCACGCCTACAGATGCAAATTGCTGTTGATAGGTCCAAAGCTGGTGTTTACTAAGCATCCGATACTTTTCAAATCGTCTAACACAATTTTCATGCGCGATCACTTGGGGCATTTCCCAACCCTTTTCTTTGATTTCTTTGATAAACGGCGCATACCCAAGACAGTGATCAAAATGACCATGAGAATATACTATGTATTTTATTGGTTTATCTGAAAATTTGCGAACTTCTTGGAATACGCGTGGTCCAAAGAGTCTCAAAGCGATATCAAAAAGTATAAGACCCTCATCGGTTTTTACGACCCCTACATTCCCAAATGCACCAATAAAGCAACATGTCTCATCAGCAAAAACCTTGCTTTCAAACGCACCACGTCCGAAGAAACTTTCCATTCCTTCTATTATATTACTCATATTATTTTACTTTCATTTAAAGATTCGATTAAGTGTTATACGTTTTTGATACATATAAAATTTAATCCTAAGGTCCAATGGGAAAATTTAATATGAGAATCGATAGAAATTGATGTAGTTTAATTAAAGATTAATAATTTATCTTAATTGGATAATTATTCAGAATTTCTTATCAGCATGACTGGTCTCCGTTTACTTTATAAACGGAGAAATTTTTTATACCTTAATTTTAATACTTCAATACTCAAAATTAATAATTTTAATCATGAGAGATAAAATTAAAGGATATATTGATTTAACTAGAGCGCATTTTGCTCCGGTATGGCCATTATTATTTGTATCGGGATTGATGTTGGCATTTAGGGATGGTGGCTTCTTTTCGTGGCAGATTCTTATTTTAGCATTCTTTATTGGTCTTTTTGGATTTGAAGCGGGAATGGTATTAAATGATATTGTGGATCATAATGTAGATAAAAAGGACACTGACGATACAATGACTAATTATTGGCGACCGTTTAAAGAGCGCCCGATTCCTTCAGGAATCATATCGTTAAAAGAAGCAGTTGCGGTTTTCCTTATCTTAGTTTTAACCACGACTATATTGATCGCATTTTTACCATTTCCAAATCTTATTTATGTATACATCATAATGGTTTATGCATACTCCATGGAGGTCTTCTATCAACTCGTAAAAAGAAAGCAAAAATTTCCATTTGCACAATTATTAGGAAGAACTGATTTACTTATGTTTCCTATCGCAGGATATTTAATTGTGGGTCAATTTGATTTTACTGTCATATTGTATCTATTGTTTTTTTATCCATGGGCTCTTGCTCATCTCGGTGCGAATGATATTGTTGATACGGTAAATGATGAAGCAAAAGAACTACAAACTATAGCGGGATTATATGGGATAAAAGGTAATAAATTATGGGTAATCATTTTTACTGTTATTCACCTTATTACATCGGCTCTATTTGTGTTATTAGATATGGGAACGATTGCCTTGATCGGATTTTCTATAGCATGGGCATTAATTATATTCGCAAACGTAATTATTATAAGAAGTGAAAATTCTAAATCAAGATTAAAGGCATTACCTCTATTTCATGCGTCATTATTGATTTACATCTTATCAATGATTATCGATTCCATTGTAATTATCTAGCTTAATTTTTTTATTTTCTTTTTTTGAAATAGTATCCTTCATCAAGTTTGCCAGAATAATTCTATTTAATCCTCTCGTAATTTCATATAAAAATATAAGCGAATCCATCTAGATTTAAATCAAGGCTTGCAATAATTTTTTAATAATATATAAAGAGAAGTAGTGAAAGAAACGTGTGTGCCCAGGAAAGTACTGAGGGTGATAGAAACAACCCTTATTCATTTGATGATTATTTATTCGTTAAAAATCAATTTAATTTCTATAAAGATGATGAATTTTTCAAAGCATTACTTAAAAAATATACGGGTCCTGAATTCGAGAGAATAGATGCTGAACTTAAAGAGTTGTCGGATAAAATTTCCTACCCATGGAGGGATTTAGCGGATGAAGCGACTCGGCTTGAGAATCGGGCTAAGTGTACAGTCGTACAACATTATGATGGTCATAATCATCGAATAGATAGGATTAAAAGGGCCGCTGAGACCGAACAACTCGAAAAGGAGGTATTTAAATTAGGTTTATTCGACCCTAAAAGAAATACCGCTTGGAGTAGATTCGCTAAAATGTTTCTCCTATATCAGTTGGGAGAGGTGGGTGTCATGTGTCCTGTTGCTTGTACTCATGGAATGGTCTGGTTAATGAAAAAATATGAAGATGAATTAAGTTCAGAAGGAAAAGCATGTCTAACAGCCGTTCGAGACGGTATCAATGGAGAATATAGTTTAGGTTCGCAATTTATTAGTGAAATTCAAGGAGGGAGTGATGTTGCTGCTAATTTAGTTGAAGCTGTTTACGAGGAGGCAGAGGGATCCGATGGAATTTCAAATTGCTGGCGTTTATACGGTCAAAAATTTTTCTGTTCTGCGATGCAATCAGATTATTCTATCGTCACAGCAAAACCTAAGGATGTTCCATCATCAACAAGAGTCGCTGCATTTGCTGTTCCAGCTTGGCTTCCCGGAAATAAAGAAAAGGAAATTAGAAATTCATATACTATTGATCGCCTTAAACAAAAACTAGGTACAGCCGAACTCCCCACGGCGGAGATAACATACAATGGTGCCGTCGCATATCCTGTAGGACCTCAAGAAAAAGGATTAGCAGATGTCGTTGGAATTGTCCTTTCTCTATCACGACTTCATATTGCTTTTGGTATGGCAGCAGGAGGTCTTCGTGTGGCAAGGGAAGCTGTATTATATGCTCAATTTAGAACTGCCTTTGGTGTCCCTATTGCTTCTTTTCCGTTAATGATGAATCAGATTAATGATTTGAACCATGCAGTCATGAGAACGACAGCAGGTGCGTTTAAACTCTATTCAGAGTTTATTCATTTTGATGAGAATTTAATTAGTGGGATAAGAGAATTACAACAAATTGATGATATGGAGGAACGTAAAAGACGATTTAGATTACGTGAGCTTATAATGCTATGTAAGATTGCTGTTGCTGATGAAGCTCCCGCTCTGATACGATTGGCTATTTCATTTTTTGGCGGTCATGGAATAATGGAGGATTTCATAGCACTACCTCGATTCCACAGAGACTCTATGATAATGGAACTCTGGGAAGGTCCTAGAAATGTTCTACTCACTCAAATTCATCGTGATCTTCAAAGGGTCACCAATTGGTATTCTGCAGAAGATTTTATCAGAGATATGCTTGAAGGGGCAGATGAAAGTATCGTGGAACCTTTGGCGAAAGAGTTTGCAAAGATTATTTCTCATGAAACTCTTTTAAGCAGTGATGAAATTACATTAAATATCTGTAGGGATTGGCAAGAACTTTCTAATAAGATTGTTAAAATATATCAAGAACAAGCTTTAATTGACCTTGATTATAAAGAAAAACCCATGAAATTTCCAAAGTTATTACGGAAATTTAAAAAGAGAATAAGAGATAAAGAAGAAGATCTTGTGGTTCTGATATAATTTAATTTGCATCATTTTTTTTGAACTAAAATCTCTCTCTTATTCTAATTTTGTTCCACAATTTTTACAAAAATTATAGGTTTTTTTGTTTTTATGACCACAAAATGTACAAAATCTCACAGCAAATTCATCAAATTTATCAAAAGTTGATTCTTGAACGATCTTTGGTTGTTCGTATGTATCGTGGGATATAGATGAGGATTCTGGATTATTAGATGATTGCGAGTCTACAGGTTGTTGAGAAAAGATAGATGGTTGATGTAAGGCAGATGATTGCGGTTCCTGAGTTGCTTTTGGTTGAGAAACATCCTTAGAGGTAATTTTAGGCTTGTATTCTTCTACAAGAAGGCTTCTTCGAGGTATATGTCGGGGAATTTTGTCAAAATTAAAAAAATCTTTGTGTGTTCTACCTACTAAGTAGGTGGGAGTTATTCTCAATTCACTAACCCATTTATTTATCAATTTTTTCGGAGTTAACCATTGAATCCCATAACCAAGTACAAGTGAGGCTTCAATTCTGATATAAGTGCTAGAATCTTTAAGATTATAAGAAAATTCAATTAAGTAATCCTCACCATTTGATGTTAATGTCATTCCACGATGAATTTTTAATGTCTTTATTAATTTATCAGATGATAGACTTTCTTCTTCAATGTTTCCTTTATTTCTCTGCCAAAAAGTTAATGTTTGTTGGTAGATTTCTTCTATGGGTAAAGATTTATTAAAATAGAAATATTTACTGCCCATTTTTTTCACGCTCTATTAGTATAATAATAGATCAAATATTCATTAATGAATTTAAGCCATAATAACAATTTTAAAGTTACTTATTCATGTGGCAAGAGAATGACCAAGAATATGATTAGAAATAACCCACACATGAAAATTAATGCTTGGATAACGGATTTCTTTAGATTTTTCTCTTTAGTTAGTTCAGGCATTAATTCTGTACTAGCAATATACAAGAATCCCCCACCACTAAATGCCAAAAAGAACATGTTAAACATTTCAAGGGGGCTAGAAAATAATACTGCAACTAAACCACCAAGTAGTGCGATCATTCCACTAATAAAATTGAATATGAGAGCTTTCTTCTTTGTAAAACCACCATATATCAAGATCCCAAAATCACCGATCTCTTGCGGAAATTCGTGAAATATCACAGCAAGCGTAATCACAAACCCAGTTGCGGGTCCACTTAAAAAGGCAACCATGATTATTATTCCATCTAAGAAGTTATGCAATCCATCACCAATTAAATTAAGAAGAGCAAAACTCTTCACACTTTCACCTCTATCTAAGATTTTACCAGAACCTTCAGTAAGATCATCATAACAAACCATTTGGCTTTCGTGTTCATGGGCATGTCCATGAAACCAATAAATAAATCGTTCGATAATGAAAAAAACCACGAATCCAGAAATGACAATGGAAAATAAGAATGCTTCTGTAATTCCAGCTCCTTCAGCATTTAGTTCTTCAAGATGATGTAAGGATTCTGGTATTAAATCAAACAATGCAGTAGCAAGGATCGAACCAGTAGCAAAAGCAACGAGGATAAATAATATTCTGTCAAGGGTTTTTTCCTTCAAAGAGATCATGAATAATCCTGTTAAACTTAAACATCCTATAAGAAATATCGTCAAAAATCCTAACAATGGATCCATAATTTCTTAGCTCCATGAAATTTATTTTTTTTTAAAAAATTTAATTCCTTCAGAATCGAGACGATCATTACACATACGATCACATATTGAAATAAATTGATCATCTCGTTTAATATGAATAAACTCCACCTTCTCATATTTTCCTATAAGTTTATGTACTTCTTTACACAATTTCTCCAAATGTGGAAAATTAATTCTCCAGTTTTTATTGATTTGTTGGATTGCTAAATTACTATCTGAGTAAACTTCAATTTCCCCTTTAGAATATTCTTGAGCTGTTTTTAATGCGCTAATAATTGCTTTATATTCAGCGGTATTATTGGTTGCTTTTCCAATAAAATCGCAACTCTCATGAAGAATTTTATTTTTATAAACATAAATGAAGGCTATTGCTGCTGGACCCGGATTACCTCGGGCAGCTCCATCTGTATATATTTTTAGGAAACTTAATCCTTCCTTACTCATTTTTTTCTTAAATTGATGTTTTTATTTTTTAGTTCTATTTCTTTCTATGTTAAATTATGATAATACACATATATTAATTATTTTAGATAAAAAATATTAAACTAATAATGAAAGAAATTTATCCTAAAGACCTAATATTAAAGATTCCCGAAGAAGAGAAATTGGATGAGATCTTAAACCTTTTTTCCGAAAAACGTGTTTATACCTTCTTAGTTGGTGCTGGAATCTCAATGGATCCTCCTTCTTGTGTTCCCTCTGCGCGAATGTTCGTAAACGAATTACTAAAGTATTACGCGCCTGAAAAAGAAATTGAGGTTTTATCTAAGTTAGATTCGTTAAGATATGAATTTTTAGTAGAAAAAATACAGGATTTGTTTGATAAGGAAATAAAATTTTTGGACTACTTAAGCGAGGTAAAAGAACCAAACGCTAATCATGTTTTCTTAGCGAAAATGATAATGCGGTACAACTACGTTGTAACAACCAATTTCGACTTTCTAATTGAAATGGCGTTGAAGAGCAAGCTGGAACCGTTTCCCGTGTTTCATGATTACCATAAAAAAGTTATGATCATCATTACCAAGGAAGATTACGAGAAAGACGTGAGATTCCAATTTCCCATTATTAAAATACATGGTTCAAAATGGGATTGCATTAAAGGGAGACTGACTAAGAATTCATTAATAACTACCCTCAGTGCTCTTGGAAAAGAGAGGGAAAAAGGAAAGACATTCGCGATTGAACCATATAAAAAGAAGTTAATTGATACGATCATGCAAAACCGAGATCTTGTTGTTATGGGATACTCGGGAAGCGACGATTTCGACATTGGTCCAATGTTAAAAGAATTGACTAGTGTTAAAAGAATTATTTGGATAGAACATGATGAAGATCCAGAAACAGAGGAGATCTACAGATTTAACAAAGTGGAACAATTAAAATTAAATTCAACTTCAGACCTATCGAAACAAGATTACATGCTATTAGAAATGTCTTCGAGGAATAATATTGAAGTATATAAAGTAAAATCTAAAACAATAAATTTTGTAAGGAACAGATTGGCTCCAATATTTAATGAGAAATTCGATACTCTGAAAGAAACATCATCAAAAAAAGTTCCAAGTTTTAGTGATTACATGAAGGAAAATCATTTCATAGCCACAAATTCCTCCAAATACAGATTCGCTCATGAAATATACAGTAATTTAGGAGATATCAAATCCGCCGAAAGAACAGCATTGGAAGGATTAAGCTACGCAAAGGAAGAAAGTGATGATATTAATGAAATATACTTCACAAATGCGTTAGGATTATTATATCTCACTAAAGGTGAATTAGATAGAGCCTTCGAAAAATTTAATGAGACTCTCCAAATGACTGATAAATTAAATCAAATAAATGAGAAGATTGGTGTTCTTATCAATATTGGAGAATATTATAGGAATAAATCTGATCTTAAAAACGCATTAAAATACATAATTGATGCTTTAAATCTTACCACCGATGAGACTCCCAAATTGTTACATTTCTCGATTCTAAATAGTTTAGGAGTTATTTATAGAGCAAATGGAGATGTTCAAAATGCAATAAAAAATATCGAAATGGCTCTCGAAATTTCTGAAAAAATGGGAGATCTATTTAGAAAGGCATTATGTTACAATAATCTAGCAGGAATTTACTTCTCTCAAGGATTATTAAATCCTGCTTTAACTAATGCTTCCGAAGCTCTAAAAATAGACGAATTATTGGGGGATTTAGATGAGATTGCTTCAAATTTAAACACAATTGGAAATATATATAGAACTGCAGGGCAATACAATCAAGCTTTAAATTATTTGGAGAGAGCATATAAAACTGCTGAAAACACTCAAAATTTAAGCAATATGGCACTTGCGGCAAATTCAATTGGTGTGATTTACTTTGAAAGCGGTAAGATTGATATGGCAATTAAAATGTACAACGAATCTTATAATATAAGAAAGACTATGGGAGATTTATCTGGTCAAGCAACTAGTTTAAATAATATCGGGATGGTTTATCGTGCAAAAAGAGATTATAATACAGCTTATAATTTTTTCGATCAATCGATCGAAATCACAGAAAAAATAGGAGAAAAAACACATTTAGCTGTACGCTATGCTAATAAAGGATCAATCCATGAAGCAAGAAGCGAGTTTGATAAAGCGCTTGAAGAATACAATAAAGCACTCGCAATCGAAAGATCACAGCAAAATCTACATGGTGTTGCAAGTCAGTTATTTAATATTGGAGGAATTTTAGGAGATTTAGGAAAACAAGATGATTGTATTTCATACTATACTAAAGCACTTGGTATAATGGAAGAACTTAAAATTAAACCAGGAATCGCTCGAGCTTTGAATAACTTAGGTACTGTTTATTTTAAATTCAAAAAAGACTTTGAAAATTCTATTCCACTATTGGAAAGAGCTCTTAAAATCTATACGGAAATTAATGATTCTCAAATGATAATGACAACCAAACAAAATCTTGACCATATTAAAAAACAGCATGAGAACCAAAGATGAGGTGATTTGACAAGATGACAGGACAAATACCAGATAATGTAATTTATCGTGATGAGGTATATGCATTAGCGGGTGTAAAAGGAGAAGGATTGTATGTGCCTTTAGATTTTGGGTTAACCCCAGTATCTCCGCATACTGCGAATTGGCGAGGATTTGTCAGTACTTATGAGGTCTCAAATGATCATTTATTCTTAAAAGAGATGCATGTAAGTATCAAAGAAAAAAGCGATATTTATCCAGATATTAACGGCATCAAGCCAGAATCAAAAATAGAGGGTATAGTTCATTTAGACTACAAAGGAATAAACTTTAAAACGAATTTTACTGGAAAAATTATCATAGTAAAAGATTTCATTGATTCAATGTATGTCCATATGGGATTCCAGAGCCCTTTATCATTCAGAAAAGTCATTGAATTGGAATTTAAGGAGGGCGATTTAATTTCTAAAAAAGATCTCTCAGACAAAATACAAAAATACAGAAAAAAGGATTATTCTGATGGAAAAATAAAACCTGAAGGTGATCTCATGAAATGGATAGATAGAACATTTTCTCTTGATTATGATTTGTGAACAACTAAAAAATCATTTATTTTAATATTATAAATTCAAACTATTCACATTTAAAATCCTAAATTGTTTACCAAATTCTTATATAAGGTGAATTTATTAAACATTATCACAACTAGATAAATATAAATCAAAGAAAAGCTAATAATCGTAAAAATTAGATTTTTAAACATATCAAACCAAGTATTAATATATGTAATACTATAATACTTCTTATATTCTTGAAATAAGTACAAACCTTAAATAGTAGCTTTTTGATCAAATGTATATTAGTTTGATTAAACGATTATTTAATCAAATCTAATCTATGGTGAAACAATATGGTAATAGAAACTAATATAACAAGGATGCTTGGAATTGAACATCCAATAATTGCTGCCCCAATGGGGCCATTTTACACGAATAAATTGACTGTTGCTGTTTCAGAAGCAGGTGGTCTAGGCGTATTAAGTCATGTTACATTGCATGGAACTGTAAGTCTCACTGAAATGAAAGAAGGCATGAAATATGTTGTTGAACATACTGACAAGCCTTTTGGGTTTAATATTCGGACTGCTACCTTACAACCAGATTCTATCAAACTTTGCAGACAAATACCTCAATTTATCATGAAAAACCCTAAGATAAAGGAACAATGTCGCTATTTAATCACGAGTGCAGGGTCCCCTAAAATGGCTATAAATAAACACTTTAAAGCCTTAAAAGAAAGTAGTTCTGAGATTAAGCATTTTCATGTAGTACCTACATTAAAATTAGCTGAAAAAGTAATATCTCTTGGAGTTGACGGTATTGTAGCTACAGGGAAGGAAGGTGGAGGTCATCAATCTTATGAGGATATAAGTACATTAGTCTTACTACAACATATCACAACGAAATTAGTAGGAATTCCAATAATCGCAAGTGGAGGCTTCGCAACCGGTCAAGGTTTAGCTTCGGCATTAGCGATAGGTGCAGGTGCAATTGCAATGGGATCTCGATTCATTGCTTCAAAAGAATGCGAATTCCATGAAAATTACAAAGAAGCAGTTAAAAATTCTGATGTTGGAGACACAAAATTAATAACCGGTGTTTTTGGACCTGCTAGAGTATGGAATAATGGTTTTGCAGATGGAGAATCCTTAGTTAATTCGAGAAAAGAGAAAAAAGCCGGAGAAACATCAATGGATATTGTCAACGAGGGCTTAAAATCACTTGAAGAGATGTACAAAGGAAACATTGAAAAGGGTACTGTACTTTTAGGTCAAAGCAGTGGATTAATAGATAGTATCGAGCGGGTATCCGATATCATTAATGAAATCGTTAATGATGCTGAATTTAGCCTAAGGAGTGCTTATGAAACACTTAAAGTAAACTTAAAACAAGAAATTGTATGTTAATATGGTGAAACTGTGATGAATGCATCGAATTATGAATTAATGTTTGAGTATTTTGCAACTGCTGAAATTAATAATTCAAGTTTAAAGGAATACAAAAATTTAATTAATGAATACTTTTCCATGGAAAAAGCTATTCTATCAGAAATGGAAATCTTCAAATTGATTGAGTTTCCTGCTGAAATAGGTAATCCTAAATTAGAGGATTTTGGTAATTTTTTCTACATGTATTAAATGAACTAAATTTGAATTTCAAATTATATTTTATATTTATTTTTCTTATTAAACCTATCCTATATCATTTCTCTTAAATTTAATTTTACCTTCTTTTAATTCCGAAGAAGAATCTTCATTTCGAACAATTTCAAATACATTTTTCTGATTTTCATTCTTTTGAAAAGCTTTTTCTAATTCCTTTTCCAACTCTTCTTCATTTGGTAGTTCCTTTTCATTCAAGATCAATAATCCCATATCCTAACAGGCTAATTAATGTTGTGGGTATTCGATTTAAAAATAACATAAACTCTCACCATGTATAAATTTATTAACAATGGGTTAAAATCAAAAGCTATGAGAACAAAAATATATTTTTTTACCGGTACTGGCAATTCATTAAGTATTGCTAAGGAAATTTGTAATAAAATACCCCAATGCGAACTAGTTTCTATTCCAAAAGAATACGAGAAGAAGAATCCTATCTCGGATTGTGAAAAAGTCGGATTTGTATTTCCTTTACATTATGCAGGCTTACCAAAGATTGTTTTTGATTTTGTAAATAAATTTGATGTAAGTAAGTCTACTTATTTCTTTAGTATTGTTACTCATGCTGGAGATATGACAACATGGCCTTTTATTCAATTAGAAAAAATCCTCAAGGAAAGATCTAAAAAATTAAATGCGGGATTTTCTTTGATCATGCCTAATAATTATATTCTAGGTTATGAGACTCACTCTGAAGCAAGACAGAAAAAAATGTTTAAAGAAGCATCTATAAAGAGCACTCAAATTGCTGAAGATATTAAGAATCAAGTCGAAAATCTTAACTTAAAAATCGATGAAAAGAGAAAAAGTGGTAGTGCAAAATTTAATGAGCAATTTAGAGAAGAAGTGAATGAAAGTGATACATCATTTTATGCTGATGATAAATGCAG
>JAGXNQ010000061.1 GCA_019894955.1 Promethearchaeota archaeon
ACTTTAACAAGAATTACTGTACTTTCTTCTGCACGTACCGTTTTAAATTGACTCCATAAAGACATATCAGCTTTGGAGGTAAACTCTTGATTCCGTTGTAATTTAATGGTTCCCTTGTTAGGCCAACGAGCTTTGAACAGCTTCTCGCCGTCACACTTAAAATAAAACTCACCACGCCATCCAAATACATCATAATCTTTCAGTGTCTTCAAACTCATTAAAGAAATGTTAATTAAATAACGTTCTTTTTCTTCTCCAACTTGGTCTTGCTCGAAAGATTGGTTTTTTGCGTACGTCTTCTTTCCTTTAGCGTAATATCGCCTGCTCATTATCAAATCACTTTTTGCTTTATTTCTTACAAATTAAGTTTTTAAATTTATAATAGTGTTAAGGTATTTATTTTTGCTAGATTAAATATCTGAATAATAATGGAGTAATAATTTTATGTTAAATAACTGAATAATAATGTAATAATGGAATAATTATTCAATTTCACTTATTTTTAATTCATGTATGGGAGCATTTTCGAAATGTTAATTACAGAACAAAATTAAAATAATAATGTTAAAATTAGAGTTTTAGATTGAAATATAAATATAAAGTAAATGTTGAATAATGAAAGATAAATATAAACCCACTTTAGAATCGTTAGACACTCATCCATTACCAGAGTGGTATGATGATGCAAAATTAGGCATGTTTATAGATTGGGGATTATACTCAATCGCAGGATGGGCACCACAAGTAGGAGACGGTGCAATTTATCCAGATTGGTATTTATGGAAAATGTATCATAGGTCCCGAACAAGAATATATCATCGAAAAACCTGGGGCAGAGAGTTTGAGTGTGATGATTTCATTCCTTTATTTACTGCCTCGGAATATGATCCTGAACAGATTGTACAACTCGCAATAGAATCAGGCATGCGTTATATCATTCCTTTTAGTAAAATGCATGATGGTTTTTGCCTCTGGGATTCAAGTTATTCCGATCGCAATTCTGTTAAGTTAGGACCAAAACGGGATCTTATCCGCGAGTTAGCTGATGTGTGTCATAAAGCCGATCTGAAATTTGGTTTATATTTCTCAATTGATGAATGGGTATATCCAATGATAGGACCGAATAAAGAATCCATAATTCGTATATGGAAACAAACTTTTGTAGGTTATGACGATATAGAACTGATCCCTTATGACTACAAATACGAAAAGAGAATTACAGGAAAGATTCCAGTAAAGGATTTTTCTTCGGATTATATTATCCCTCAAGCTAAAGAATTAATTGAAAATTACGATCCTGAGCTACTTTGGCTCGACGGAGAATGGGGTCTACCAGCAATTAAAAGAAAATCTCCAGAGCTATTAGCATTTTATTATAATCAAGCAGAAGGTAGGAAAGAAGTAGTTGTAAACGATCGCTTGGGGGTCGATACTAAGGGTAAACATGGTGATTTTTTTACGAGTGAATTCCACGATGGAAACATGTCTCTTGAACATAAATGGGAAGAATGTCGCTCTCTTAGTCAAAATTATGGATATTATAAAGATGAGAAGGAAGAGGATGTCCTTACTGAAAAGCAATTAATACACATGCTAATAGATATTATAAGCCAAGGAGGAAATTTACTATTAATGTTAAATCTTACAGGTTTAGGTGCTATCCCGCCAATATATGCAAGACGTTTTAAAGCGTTAGGAGAGTGGTTAGAAATTAATGGGGAGGCTATATATGCTACTCGCATGTGGAAGAGTTGGAAGGAAGATGAGAATATAAGATTTACAATGAGTAAAGATGGAAAATTTGTTTATACCTTCTGCTTAGAATGGGAAGAAAACCAATTTAGGAGTAAAATAGTTCGACCTAAAGAAAAATCTAAAGTGTACATGCTTGGGGTAGAAGAAAGTTTAGAGTGGAAAATCGATAATGGTGCATTTATAATAGAAATTCCTCCAGATATTTCAAATAAAAAACCATGTGAACATGCCTGGGTTATTAAAATAGAAATTTGAAGAATATTATTTTTATTTTTATTTTTATAAATTTAGGCTATAATTACCTTAGACAGTTAGAGTATTATTTATGGTAATATCTAACTATTTTTCGAAATGTTAATTACACAACAAAATTAAATTAAATGTATTGAAAGTAGAGTTTAGAATTGAAAACGAATGTCAATTGAAAAATTAAATGTTGAAATTTCTGAGGCTATAGTAAATTTAGATAAGGAAAAAGCCTTAGAATTAGCCAAGCGTGCTATAGCAAGTGGATTGAATTTGCTTGATGTTGTTGAACATGGATTTGGGGAAGGTATAAGAAAAATTGGAGATCTTTGGGATGAAGGAGAAGTTTTCTTACCCGAGTTGATGTTAGGAGGAAATATCATGCAAGAAGCTATGGAACTATTATTGCCTCATTTAAAAGAACATTCTGAGTCATTTAATCGTGGAGTAGTTGTAATAGCAACGATTGAAGGAGATATTCATTCCATTGGAAAAACTATTGTAGGAACAATGCTTAGTGCAAATGGTTATGATGTCCATGATCTAGGAGCAGATGTTCCAGCAGAAAAAATAGTAGATGAGGCGATTAATGCCAACGCAAATGTAATAGGGGTGTCTGCGCTACTTACAACAACCATGACAGGTCAAAAGAAAGTAGTCGATATTCTGAAAGAGAGAAATATTCGATCCAAATTTAAGGTCATTTTAGGGGGTGCCCCAGTTTCACGTAAGTGGGTTGAAGAATGTGGGGCTGATGGATATGCTGATAGTGCTGTTGACGCGGTTAAATTAGTAAAAGAATTATCTTCTAGCAAATAGAATTGAAAGAGGGATTTAAATTGATATTTAATGAATGGCTAGAAGATGATACAAAAACGATATTATTTGATGGTGGAATGGGTTCAGAAATTATTAAAAGAGGATTAAAACCGGGAAAACTACCAGATCTTCTAAATATTGAAGAACCTCAAGTAATTAGAAGCATTCAACAAGCTTATTATGAAGCGGGTTCAGAAATGGTCCAATCGAACACGTTTGGATCATGTTATCTAAACTTGAAAAATCATAACCTTGAGGAACAAATAGTAGAAATCAATCAAAAAGCGTTGGAAATCATTAACAGCATTCGTCCAATAAATCATCTCATCGTTGGGGATATTGGTCCCTCTAGCGTGTTTAAACCTCCAATAGGAGATGCTTCAATCGATATGTGGCAATCAAGTTTTAAGAAACAAGTTGAGATTTTAAATTCAGGAGTCGATCTTTGGCACATAGAGACGATATCTGATATTGATGAAATGACAGCTGCAATTCGAGCAATAAAAGAAGTGTCTTCTAAACCGATTATTAGTTCGATGACCTATAAAAAAACCAAAAGAGGATTCTTTACTATTATGGGAGATTCCTTAGAAAAATGTCTTGACATCCAGATGAATGAGGGAGCAGATGTCGTAGGAGCAAATTGTACTCTCGGTTCAAATGAAATGATTGATTTAATGAAAGAATTTAAAGATTTAACAGATATGCCCGTATCCATTAAGCCAAATGCAGGTAAACCTAGACTTGAAGGAACTACAACCATTTATGACCAAACAGTACAAGAATTCACACAAGATATTATTAAAATAATAAATTTAGGAGCAAAAATTGTTGGAGGATGTTGTGGAACGACACCTCATACAATTCAAGAAATTAAAAAAAAAATGAAATAGTATAGGGAATTATAAAATGACAATTTTAAGACCAAAAATAAAAGTATTAGATGAAGAACACAAGAATTCAATATTAAATGAAGCGAAGCAGATATTAGAAACTCTTGGAATATTTGTGGAAAATGAACAAGCAAGAGAATTACTAAGAAACCAAGGAGTAAATAATGAAGGACTTTCTTTCTTTATTCCTCCTGATTTAGTAGAGAAATGTTTACAATCCGTTCCTAATGAAATTACTTTATATGATAGAGAAGGAGAGGAACACATGACTCTTAAAGATGATAATGTACACTATGATCCCGGCTCCGCTGCAATTCTGTATTTGGACGAAAACTCAGGAGAAACTAGAGAAGCAACTGCAAATGATTTCATTCGTTTTTCAAAAATAGTAGGGCATCTAAAATATATTGAAGCACAAAGCACGGCCTTAGTTTATCAGGATGTTCCCAAAGAAGCGCAAGATTGGCATAGATTGTATATTGCATTATCAAATTGCCACAAACCAGTTATTACGGGTACATTTAAAAAGGAAAGTTTCTCAATAATGCGAGAACTTTTATTATCGTGTAGGTTATCTGAAGATGATTTGGCAAGGAAGCCTCTAGCTATATTTGATGCTTGTCCAAGTCCCCCTCTAAAATGGTCAGATTTAACCACTCAATCACTCATTGATGCGGCTAAAAGCATGATTCCTTCTGAGTTCGTTTCAATGCCACTTGCAGGTGCTAGTGCACCTATCACCTTAATTGGATCAATAACTCAACATTGTGCAGAATGTTTAGCAGGTGTAACTATTGCACAACTAGCTAATCCGGGTGCACCTTTGATTTGGGGTGGATCTCCTGCTATATTAGATATGAAATATGGAACTACTCCGATGGGTGCAATTGAAACAATGATGATTAATCTAGGAGATGTGGAAATGGGTAAATACTTAAAATTGCCTACTCATGCATATATGGGTTTAAGTGATTCTAAAGTCCCAGATGCTCAATCAGGATTCGAAGGGGGAATGGGTGCTCTCTTAGCAGGACTTGCTGGCGTTAACATGGTTTCAGGTCCCGGGATGCTTGATTTTGAATCAACTCAGAGTGTAGAAAAATTACTAATCGATAATGAGATCGCTGGAATGGTAAAACGACTTTTAAGAGGTATTGAAGATCGAGGAACTCCTTTCGCGTTAGATATTCTAAAAGATTATAGTGAGACAGAGGAATTACTTTCACATCCATCTACATTGAATTTGTTTAGAAAAGAATTGTTTATTGCTGGACCTATTATTGATAGAATGTCACGTGATGCTTGGAATAATGCTGGAGCGAATTCAGCTAGAAAAAGAGCTAAAATTGAAGCAAAAAAATTGGAATCTAAGCCTGCAATAAAACCTATCGATGATAATCTTGTTAAAGAATTAAAACTAATTACTACAACTCATCTAAAATAATTCAAATTTTCATTTTCTATTTCTTTTATTTGTAATTTATAAGAAGTACAGCTCCTAACACAATTAATCCTCCAATCACATTCCACAAAACGATAGTTTCAGTTCTCTGCAATAGCATGGAGAATAATAATGTGAGGAATGGTTCAATATATAAAAAAGAAGCTACTTTAAAAGATTTTAACTGGCTCTGAGCCTTTTGCCAAATATAGTATCCAAGTACATAGCACCCAATCCCAAGATAAATAGCTGTTAGAAATGCTACAGGATTAATAATATTTTCAATAAAATCTGTGAATTGATTAGTTAATAACATGATAATAAATACTTCGAGTACTCCTAAATAACTTATATATTTGTTTAATTTCATCTTGGAATTATTGCTGGAGACTTTTTTAGTAAAAGAGGAATATAGTGCCCATTGAAATGGTGTAAGTAAAGCTAAAAAGTAACCTAAAAAATTTGGGGATTCAGGAGTAAGATTTTGAATATTTCCTCCAGTCACCAAAAAAAATGCCCCAACTGAAGCAATAGCGAATCCAAATATTTTTTTTTTACTTAATTTCTCTTTGAAGAGAAATAAAGCAAGAAGCGAGATGAACACTGGAGAAAGCAAGCACACAAATAAAGCAGGCAATGAAGGACCAATTAATTCAATAGATACATACTGAGCTAAAAAAAATAATGATACTCCAAACAAACTAGATAAGATTATCATTATCCAATCATTTTTTGAATATTTAGGGCTCTTCTCAATAATTTCTTTACTACATTTTCTTTTTGTAAATAAACAGAAGTCTATAATTAGATATGTAATAGATGCGATGACAAAGCGATATAAAACCACGGATAAAGGTAGCATGAATTCAAAAGTTATATCTACAAGAACAAATGAGAAACTCCATATTCCTATCATTAAAACTAAGAGAAGATAAATAATCATCATTTTATAATTCTTCAAACAAATAATTAATACAAAAGTTCTTTATCTATATTATTAAGATTAAAACTAGCATTTATTATAAATTTATTATTGTAGGAAAGAGATCGCTTGAAGAAAATCAATTATAAATTGCATTTAGGAGTTATTGGAGAAGGAAATAAGGGGAAAAATATGATTCTTAAGTTTCTTTCTCATTTAGCAATTTCGCCTTCTTCATCCTCCTTAAATGATGAATTTCAGATAATTCACCAATCTATTTCATTGAAAGTTAAAGTTTTTCAAGCTGAAAAAGTTAAAGATTTCGTTGACTTATATGATTCTATTGAACGATTGGATGTGATAATTCAAATTCTTGATTTATATAATCCCCATTCGGTTAGTCAGATTCATCAAGATGAATATTTCAAATTTTATAATTTATACAATTTCCAAGGTTCTAAGGTATTGGCAGCTATGGATATGGATTTAATAAATGGAAAAATCAATGATGAAAAACTAAGGATTAGTAGATTGAGTTTAGTCCGAAAAACACAAGAACTAAATTTTATTTATTGTTTCGAAATAATCAATCAGCAAAGTGATTTCGATGAACTATTTGATAAAATTTTTGATGACACAATTCTTAAATTTAAATTTTCAAACCCAGAGTTATATGAACAAGCACTCGTTTATGGAAATGTCTTATCTAACCAAGATGATCATGATAATCAAAAATAAGGTTCTAATATATCATAACTTTCCGATCTTGGAAATAATATTTAATTGATAGGTTCAGAAAACTTAACAAGATTTAAAAAGTCCCATGCTAATAATATAATCAACCAATTTCATTTTAATAAAATTAGGGTGAACTCACGATGGGAGAAAAAATCGATGATATATTGACAATCGAAAAGTTAGATGGGCGAAGAAAATGTCCCAAATGTAATGAGGAAAACAAATCCATGATTCACGAATCAGAAGATAAAACTAATCTAATTAATGATTATCCTCGTATCTATGGAAAGAAATATCGCTGTGGTAAATGTGGAATTGAATGGAGAGAAAAATAGCCCATTCTTTATTTTATAAAGTTATTTCCGATCATTTCTACCATTGTATTTATTAATACAAGTGCTATATAGTTATAAAGAATATTACGAGGGAATTTAATTATGCTTTCCTTTTAGAAATAAAGATTAATATATTTGCACAATCTATTATAAATACCAAAATAAAATTATCTACAAATTACACATAGGTAGTGGCTCAAGGTTTGGATTTATCTCGTTTTATACAAGTTTTCATTGTACAAGGAGTAGCTGGTTTATTTTATTTATTTATAGGATACAAAATTATTAAAAGAGATAGGAAAGGGACAAACATCATATTAAGTACATATTATTTTCTTATAGCTATTGGCGCTATATTGAACATAATTTATGTAAATATTTTTAATGAAACTATAGCTTTGGTGCTGCATTTTACCACTTATTATTTATTCTGTCTTTCCCTCATCTTCCTTTTGTTATTTGTGTTAATTCTTTTTAAATCTGAAGAAATTATAACATTCAATAAACAAGTTACTATATTTACAATTTTTGCCTTACTACTTATTGTTCTCTGGTTTATTCCCGGAGGTATAAAATTAAATGAAGTTTCTTGGAAACCAGAGTGGAGCTGGTCCTTTTTCATATATAGTATTGTGATATGTAGTAGTATTGCCATCGGACCAACAATTTATATATCATTTAAAATATATAGATCTTTTCAAAAAGATGTACTTAAGAAGAAATGGATTTTCTTTTTAGTTGGGATATTTGGATATTTTTATTTATATTACGGAACGTCCCTTTCAAATTCTCTTGCAGATCCAACTATAAGATTAATCTGGTCAATTATATCTTTACCAACATTAATAACTATATACTTTATCTACTATGGAGTAGCAAAACAACTCTAAATTTTTATTTTTAGTTAAAAATTCTTTTGGTATCAAATCAAATTATTCATTCCCGTTAAGAGCATTTAAATTAGTGTACTACAATAATAAATACAAAAAATTAAAAAAAAACTTAGTGATTAATAATGGTACTGTTTCAGTTAACCCCCATGAGAATTATAACGATTTACGTCGCCCAGGGTGTTATTTTTGCTTTTTTCCTATTCCTTGCAATTAAAATATTGAAAAGAGATAGGAAGAGGCTTAATGTAATCTTTGCTGGTTTCTACATTTCACCAGTATTCGGGATGTTCGTGAACTTCATTTATGGTCCAATGACGGATGTTAATCTCGTGTTGGTGTTGAATTTTGTTACTAATTTCGGAATATTCTATTCCCCAATATTTTTAGTAGTCTTTGATTTGATCCTACTAAAATCTGAAAAAGTGATAACTACTACTAAACAAACTCTAATTTTCTTAGCATACGGTATTGCGCTGTTCAGCATGGTGTTTTTCTTATTCATACCTGGAGCTGGAGTAACACTTAATGCAAATTGGTCTCCTGTATGGTCATTACCATTCTTTATTTATGTGATTAGTGTAGTTTCAATAGGTGCGGTTATACCATTTCTATATCTTTCCTTACAGATATATAAGAAATTTGAAGATGATATTCTCAAGAAGAAGTGGAAATTTTTTATCTATGGATTCTTCTGTTTATTAGTATTCTTATATGGTATTTTTATTTCTAATACTCTGAATATTGATATTTTTCGGACATTATTGGGATTAGTGGGCCTAATTTTAGCAATTATAGCCGGATATCTTATGTACAGCGGCGTAGGACGTCAATTAGAAAAATAATAATTAATTTATTTTCCTTTTTTTTAGCATATCTCAAATTTTATCAGTATTGAATCCCTTTCTAAAATTATATTAGAAAATATTTGTGTATTCAAATATATATTAAACAGCTATATTCTTGGAGTCTTTTTCATCAACCTTAAAGGTTTTGTAAGAACATGTCGATTGAGCTTGAGAGAGTCAGAGGAATTGGTCCTACCGCTTCAGAAAATCTTTTTAAGTCAGGAATTAAAACGATCGATGACGTAGCAAATGCAAAACCCGAAGAATTAGCATGGATCAAAGGTATTGGAATAATCTCAGCAAAAAAAATAATTGAAAATGCTAATGAATTAATAAACTTAGAAAAAAACATTCAACTAGTTTTAGAATCCATTAAAGAAAATTTCTTACAAAATTGTCCTAAGTGTGGTGGAGAAATGACTAGTAAGTACATAATTTTAGGACCAGAAAGACGATTAAAAGCTAAACAATGTACTCTATGCAAATTTTACTTGCCTGATTAAGATAATTCTTATATTAAATTGATTGCTTTTAAAAAATCATAAATGGGTAAAAATGGTAAGATGTAAGAGGTAAGATAAATCGATATAAAGAAAATACCTGCTTTTTTATCAATTTTTTTTCTTATAGCGACAGTGGTTATAACTATGAAGCTAGCAATAAGAGTAAATAAGACAGTAGGGACTGCAAAAGTAGCTGTAACTGTTTGAGGAAAGAAAACTTGACCTATTCCAATACTTAAAGTTGAATCTACTATACAAGAACCAACAATATCGCCAACTGCAATAGAATGCTGTTTTAAGCGAAGAGCATTTATATCAACTGCCAATTCTGGAAGAGAGGTCCCAATTGCTAGAATAAAAAAGCTTATTAAGTATTCATGAACATTTAATAATCTTGAAATATTAATCACAGATTCTACAATCATTACAGCAGCGATTGTAACTCCCATAAAAGCCACAATAGCAAATAAAAGATATGAGCGCTTTTTTCTTTCAGGTTTTTTAATTTCAACCAATTCAATTCGGTGTATAATGCTTTTTTTATTAGAATTATAAATCAACCAAATATATATTCCCAAACTTCCAACCATGAATATTGCATCCAATCGGCTTATATATCCTTTTTCTACTACAGAAAAGATCACTATAAGAGAAAGAATTTCGCAAGTACCTAAAATGATTATATCTTTTCGATGAATATAAAATGCTCCACAAATAATTGGAAGAAGACCAAAAATGAGTGTTAATTGAGCTAAATCAGAACCTACTGAATCTCCCACATCAATATCCCCATGACCACGAGCACAGGACACAATCGAATTAAAAATTTCTGAAATATCCGTTCCTATTGAAACCAAAGTTACTCCTATAATCAATGGAGATATTCCTAAAGCTGTTGCAAGTAAAGCTGAATTTTTTACAGCTATCTTACTAGAAAAAATCACTAAAATAATTCCTCCCACCATCAAAATAATCCACAAGAGTATATCTAACATTTGCAAATTTACCCCTATTCTAACTCACAATCTACAAAATATCTTTCAAATTAAATGCAGGTCAATGAATCCTAATTAATGAGATTAAAAAAAATTTGGAACTCAATTTATGCAAAATAATGCATAGCTTACTATGCTGAATTATTATTTAAGTCTTATCTTTTAGTAAAAAATTAGTAAAATATCTAAAAATTATAATACTTCCCAATTTCTTCAAATTTGTAAATACTATAGATCCACTTTCTTATCTTTTGAAGGAATCGAGTGTACATTTTCCAAGTGTACTTTGTGAACGATTGAGATTTATAGATCTCCAACCATTCTTGTAGGTTTTTTGCTCTTTCTTCATCAATAATATATTCAAATTGATGATCTTTTGAATCCTCTTGAAATTTTCCATAACTGGGTATAAAATAGACGAAATATTCGAGATATTTTAATGCTAACGATTTGGATGCTCCAATTGCAATGTCGTGAGTAGCTTGATGATCTACATGACTATTATTGTTGCTTGGAAAGACAATTCGATCTGCATTTTTAATTAGTGGGATGGTTTTTTCAATCCCAGCTTTCACATTCTTTTGTCCATCAGCATCATGAAAGTTAAATAGATGATGATTTTCCATAGGAACTCCTATAAACTTGATTGCTTCCATTGCTTCTTTTGTTCTCATAGTTGCGACTTCATCTTCTGACATTAAGGGAGCATTTTCTGAATCTGCTTGCTCTCCAACTCTAAAACAAGCTCTTCCATCCGTAATCGTTATTACATGGATGTCATGCTTTTTTTCATTGATCCATTCAACCAAGATTGGTCCTGGACCAAATAATAAATCATCAGGATGAGGTTCAAAGATTACTATTTTCATTTATCATTCCAATTAATAACTTTTTTATAATGGTTTAACTAAATTGATTTAACATAAAAAATTTTCTTCTAAAAGGTTAAATTTTAGAAGGGGATATTAGTTAGTACGTGATTTATATGACAGAAGAAAAAGAAAAATATAGTTATCGAATGAGAACAAGAGCTAGTTATGGAACAAGAGAATTATTCGGACAATGGGTATCTGCTGCATTCGGATTTACGGTCTTCTTCTTTTATGAAGTTGTTATCGGTTTGCCTACCATCTTAGCTATGACAGCCTATATAATATATGCTCTCTGGAATGCCGTCAACGATCCTTTAGTGGGATATATAATGGAGCGCATACATATGCCTTGGGAAAAGAAGCGTGGTGTAAGGCGCTTCCCATGGATGATTATTGGAGCAGTCACCTGGTTACTTTCTTATATTTTAATTTACTTAGTACCACCGGCTTGGTACGGTAATCCCGCAATAGTAGCAGCTAATCAGTGGTCAATTTTTGGATGGTATCTAGGTACTTTATTCCTTTACGATTTCTTAGTGGCAATATGGGATGTAAATGTATTATCAGTTTTTCCTGATAAATTTAGAGGTTTAAATGAACGACGCTCTGTACAAGGATTTGGGGCTATTTTCGGAATTCTTGGACTCGTTTTATCTGCAGTCATACCTCCAATGTTTATTCCTACGGGAGCACCAACAGAATATATAATGTCTGCGATGGTTACAACAGGATTAGGTTTTGTGTTTGTACTTTTTTCAATTTCCGGAATAAAAGAAGACAAAAAAGTCTTAGCTTATTATGCAGAACGGAAAACAAAGGGTTTAGATGATAGGGTGGAGCCATTTTTTAAATCAGCTAAAATTGCATTATCAAATAAAACTTTTGTTGCTAAGATATTACATTTTTTTGGATATCAAGTTGGAGGAGTGATGATTCAGACATCAGCATTTTATATTGTGATTTTTTTACTAGATGAAACTCCAGGAGCAATTACGTTGTTATTAGCATCAATGTTAGGAGGTGCACTAATAAGTGTTCCTCTCTGGACGTTTTTCTCTAAAAAAATGAATGATAACAGAAAGTTGGGAATTATAGCAGGTTTTATTCTATTTGTCACCTTTTTACCAATGATATTTGTACAAGATACTATTTCTTGGATGATCAGCCTACTATTCTTTGGAGTTGGAATTGGTGGTCATTGGTTTATTGATGGTCCTCTCTTATCGGATGTTCTTGATGACATAGCTGTGAAAACGAAAAAGCGGCAACAAGCAATATATTATGGATATCAGGCATTCGTTGCTCGGTTTGGTGGTACGATTATCGCGTTAACAATATCAATAACACATATATTAACGGGGTTTGTTGAAGGTGCCGAAACTCTAGCAGAGTTGACATCATTAAGTCCCTCTATAGAATTAGCCATTTTCGGTATTCGCATCCATTCGGCAATTGTTCCTGCAATTTTTGTGCTAATTACGGTGATTCTTTTCTGGAAATATTATGATCTCACTCCTGAAAGGATCGCTAGTAATAGAAAGAAACTAAAAGAATTAGGAATATAATTTAAATTTAATTTTTATTTATTTTTTTATCTTTATCTTTTTAATTTACTTTAGGTTTTACCATCTCCAATAAATATCTTCAGCGTGACCTAATAAATCTTTGATAATTACTTTTTCTCCACTATCGAGGATTATTTCTCCTGAATAATAACCATGTAGTAATGAAGAATTAAGATATATTAATCCAAAGTTTAATTTCTCTCTATGTGGGACAATGGGCATTAATGTCATGTTAAATCGTCCATCATTGCTCGTAAATTTCCAAGGTTTTGTAGGATCTCGATCTTCATGATGGAAAGTAACTTCATCAATTTTATGTGC
>JAGXNQ010000062.1 GCA_019894955.1 Promethearchaeota archaeon
GGTTTAACATGACATCAAATGGTATATATGAATACTCATTTTCTACATCTGATATAGAAGCATTTTTTGCGGCTCAAGTAATTAATGGCGAGATTATAATCACAAAGGACAATTTTACTTCGCAGACCGTCTCTGTTAATATTTTAATTAATATGACAGAAATATTCCCAGGTTTTCCAATGTTTTACTTCTTAATGATTATAGGAGCCTTAGTAGCTGTTGTCGGTAGTCTTGTTGCATATCGTCAAATTCAAAGGGCTAGAATACCTACTTTCGTCAAGAAAGCAAGCGCAATGAAGAAAGAGATCAAGGGAAGAAAATCCATTTCTGAATCACTTCTCTATCCATCCAAGGAAGAATACATCGTGAAGAAATTAGGTGATAAATGGAACATGCTCGGATTATCATTAGAGAGCATTTTAGGCTTAGAAGATAAAAAACGGAAAAAGATTCCAGAAAGCAGTGAATCAAAAGGAGGTGCTGAATAAACAATGCCAGTCGGATTAGTTGTAATGAAATGGGATGAAAGAGTAGGTACTGAAATTTTAGCAAAGTACCCGGAAGAAATAATCGTCACTGATAAAACTTTGATGCAAGTATATAGTACTCATGAATACAGCGGAGAATCTGGAATGATTAGTTTGATGGTTGGATCTCTAAATATTGCTTCCTACTATACAGGGCCAGAAAAGGGATATTATATCCTTTTACTCCTAAATTTAGATGATGATCCTGATTCATATGAAGGCGGATTAGTGGATGTTTCAAGAATTATCTTACAAAATCTTGAAGATGAAGCGTATATTAAATTGATTCCATCATTATTCCAAAGATTATCTGTATATCCAACTCTTAACAATGAACAACAACTAGCTATAACGTATCAAGATGAAATCAAACGAATGATAATTAACAGATTAAGAGAGGAAGGAGTAGTTTCTAAATCAGAGCTCATGGTTTGGCTTAAAGACAAATATCGTCAAGGATTCGTAGATCTTGAAGGTGTATTGATCGAACTTATAAAACGTGAACTGATTAAGGAAGCATCTGTTAAAGGTATGCCTTCAGAATTGATTTTTCTGATACATGACATCCTAATGTTAAGAGTACCACCTGTTCAGTTATTAAAGGATCCTGCTGATCGTGGCTTACCTACCCAATTAGCTGAAGATTATCGAATGGAAGTTAAGAAATTCTTCCAGAACTATCGACCATCAGAACAAGATAATTTGAGAGTTATTGATATCGTCATTAATCCTCAAGTTTATGAAACACTACGCTTGTTAAGAACGGCAATTGTCACTAAAAACGATCTTGAAAAACTCAAGAAGAAAGGAGTTGAAGACGTTGATGAAGTACTGAAAATGCTCTGGGAGGGTCAGATGATACAAGTATTTCAAGATGAGATGAACAATGAATACTATGCACTCTTATCTGATTTCTATGTTGATTTGATATTTCCAAAATACTTGCTTAATATTATCAAATCCGAATATGATAGAAAATCCAAAGCCGAACAAGTCTTGGTTGAATACCTTAATGTACTTGAAGATGCTTATATGTCCGTTAAATCTGCACCAAAATCAAAAGATTAACTAATTTTTTATTTTTACTTTTTTTTGTTTACTATGTTTTACTGTAAAACTAACAATTTAAGATGGTTTTAATATTACGATTTCAATTAATACTCCTTAAAATCCAAAAATAGCGATACTGATTGTCACGATTAATTAATTTAAAATTCTTCCTACACCTTAGAATAAAACTTGCATCGAAAAAATCTATAAATTGTAAATCATTCTTAAAATTAAAAAAATTTTTGTGAATGAAAAATGGATTCTACAGAAAAATATTTAGATTTACCCGAAGCAATTGGTTTAGATGGCATTGATTTGGAAAAATATATAATTGCTAGTTATGTCATTAAAAGACCAAGAGGAATGAATGTAAATTATCTATCGCGATTTGCTGCTATTGAACAATCAACTGGTACTTGGGTGAGAGTCCCAGCAGAAACTAAAGAAGTGAGAAAAAATCATGTTGCCAGGGTGCTTGGTGTATATGAAATTCCAACTTATGAATATGTATTACCCCCAAAAGACGAATTGAAAGAAAGATTATATTTTGTTCAAATTGGATTTCCTATAATCAATATAAAAGGAGACGGAATCCCCATGCTTCTAACAACTGTGATTGGAAATATCAGTCTTACTCACGGATTAAAACTTGTGGATTTAGCATTTCCAAAAGCTTATTTAGAAGATTTCAAAGGTCCTAAGTTTGGGATAGATGGCCTAAGAAAACTTTTGAATATCCCCGAAAGACCATTGTTGAATAACATGGTTAAACCTTGTACAGGTCATACATGTGATGTTGCTGCTGATTTAGTATATCAAGCAGCTGTAGGTGGATGCGATATTGTAAAAGATGATGAATTAATTGCTAATCCATCATTTAATACGCTTGAAGATAGAATCACTTCTGTAATGGAAAGCATTGATAGAGCAGATTCTGAAAAAGGAGAAAAAACTCTTTATACAATAAATATTACAAGCAAATTCCCAGAGATGTTTGAGTATGCTGACAAGATGGTTGAACTAGGAGCAAATGCTTTGATGGTTAATTATCTAACCGCTGGATTTGAAGCATTAAGAGCAATTTGCGAAGATCCATCTATTAAAGTCCCTGTATTAGGACACATGGATTTTGCAGGAGCATATATTGGAGGGCCATGGACTGGATTAACGAGCATGTTGGTACTTGCTAAATTCCCACGGATTTGTGGTGCTGATACAGTCGTCATCCCTGCTCCATATGGTAAGGCAGAGATTTTAGACGAAAGATACGAACAAAACTTAAAAGCGTTAAGATTCCCATTGCAACACATAAAACCAACTTTACCAATGCCTTCAGGAGGAATTACTCCCGGTATGGTAGAAAAATGCATAAAGGAGGCCGGTACTGATATTCTTATTGGAAGCGGAGGAGGAATTCACAGTCATCCTGACGGTCCAATCTCTGGAGCTAAAGCTTTTAGACAAGCAATCGACGCAGTCATGCAAGGATTGGATGTTAAGAAAGTAGCAAAAGAACACGAAGAATTAGGAAAAGCTCTTGGAGTTTGGGGTAGTGGAAAAACTCAATTAATAGAATAATAATAATTTTTTCTTTTTTATCTAATTTTGAAGGAATCTTTGTTCGAAACGTTCCTCAAGTTCCTGTAAATATGTTTTTAATATCACTTTTACGTTAGGTTTAAAATCTGATTTGGTAACTTTTTCTGCTATTGAGTTATCATGTAGGTCTATTAATTGAATTGCGCAAATATTATTTAAGTATTCTATCTCGATTTCGTCATTAAGTTTATTATTAGATAAATTTAATTCCTCTAAACATTTTAATTGCATCAAATCCTTTACAGTTCTAATATTATTATTGGACAAGTCTAATTTTATCAAATGCGTTAGATTTGTCAGTCCTGTTATATCTTCTATTGATTCTATGTTATATTTCCAACCATAAGGTAATCCTTTGGTCTCAAGTTCTAAATCTGAAAGATTTAATTCAGTTACGACCCCTAATTCTTCATCAATTTCATAAGATAAGTATTGATATGATTGGGATAGCTCTAGAATAGTTATATAATTTAATAATATGTCTGCTAGTTGGTTTTGTGCTAAGTATTTTAAATCATTCTTCAACAGATTTTTAATTACAATATCATATTTCTGCTTAAAATTCCATTTTTCGTAAGATTCATCGGAAAGTTGATCTAGGTAATTGATTATTGATTGTTTTAAGCCATCATCTTGAATTTCTTTTAAAACTTTTATTAAAGAGACTTTTAAAAGATAAGATTTTTCATGCTGGATTGCCCAGTTAATTAATGGAAGCGCCTCATTTAAAAATTTTTCCCGAATCACTTCTATCGCAAACAATTTAATCGTTTGGTTTGAATCTGAAATTACTGTTTGTTCCAATATCTCAAAAAAGGAATCATTTAATCCTAACTCACCTAAATATTTTAAAGCAGAGACCCTTAATGATTCTTCGTCAGAATTTTCGATAATTGCAGTCAATAATTCAGTTGTTGTGCGTTTATCTAAAAGATTTTGAAGATATTGCTCGAATATCTTTGAAGGAGTGAAAATCATGACAAATAATTTACTTTCGTTATTAATTTAGTTATTTTCAATATTAATGAAAGAGAATTATAATATAAAATTTAATATTCATTCAGAGCATATTACTGAAAAAAACGCTGAGTTTTTAACATATCAGCTAGAGTTTTTTTTAATCTATTAAAAGGTTTTAATGTACCAAAGAAAGGTGTATCAACAACGTGTTCAACAAAAGGATTCAAATGGTCTTCTACTTTATCCAATTTCACCAGATTACCTTCAGATAATAAATACATGAAAAAATCATTTTTATATTTTTTAAAGGTTAAAAATCTATAATTTTGAAATCCTAATTTTACAGCAATCCAACGGGGATATGCTCCAGTATTACCTAAAGTATTTGCTCCGATTGCTTCGATTTTTGCAGTCAATAGAGACTCAATCATTTCTTTTTCTTCTTCAGGGCTTTCAGTTTCTCTAGGAAATTTAATACCTAGCTCTTGTCCTAAAAGTAATGATATAACACCTATAGACATTGAGGATAATCCCAAGTAATCAATACGGAGCTTATCTTCTACAAAAGGGATTTCTTGATCTGAAAAAACATCGTGTAATTGGATATATTTATTGATTATTGACCGGATTTGGGCTTCAAATTTCCGATCTATTTCGTTTTTCTCTAATTTGTTTAGATTATTTACATCCTTATTTTGGACTAATTCCCCATAATAATTTGCCATTTGCTCGAGAAAATATTTACCTTTTTTATTTGGAAATTTGCCATAGATAATATAGATTATTTCATTTTTTACGAAGAATTGACATTTATCTTCTTCTCCATTAGCTGAAATGAGAAGCATTTGATCTAATTCTCCTCCCAATATACCAGTTGCTATATTATCAAGATTATTAGTTAGCTCCAACAAATAGACGAATTTCTTATTACTACAAAATAACTGAGTTCTTTCAGTGGAAGTAATCCCACATAGCTTTAAATATTCTGTATCTCCTTTAAGAGGGATTCTTTCATCTTTAAATGAGAATTTTTTTTCTTCTCGCTTAACACGTACTTTGCCTTGAAATCGTTCTGACGCTACAGTGGTTTTCTTCTCAAAAGTTTTAGGTTGAGGTCTTTTATCTATTACACTCCTTTCATCTACATATTCATACAAACCTGGTAAAAACTTATTACACTTGGGGCAGAGATTATTGGTAGGATAAGGTTTAATAATAACATACCCACAATTCTGACACTTAATTTTATCTTTTGAACCCCCAAATAATTGATTAGAAATATAAAGTCAACCCCACTAAATTAGAACAAATAGTCTGAATATATATAATCGAATAATAAATATTATCATGCATAATAAATATTTTCTTTTTGCTATTAATTTAAATCACAGATACTTCTTAGCAATATCTTGAAATGCTGTTAAAAATTTATTATTATTCTCTGTTGTACTAATTGTTATTCTTAAATAGTTATAGAGATTAGGCATGCTGAAATGTTTTACTATAATCTTCAATTCCTTCAAATCCCATAAAAATTTGAGAGTTTTAGATTGGTCCTCATATTTAATAAATAAGAAATTAGCATCCGAAGGTAATACAGATATTCCACTGAATTTAGATAGTTCATCTGATAATCTACTTCTTTCTGACAGAATTTTTTTATTTTGTTCATATACTTTATTTCGATGTTTAATGCAAGAAAGAGCAGCAATTTGTGCGATATAATTAGTATTAAACGGGAGTTTAACACGGTTCATTTCTTTTATAATTCTAGCATCAGCTAATGCATAACCAATTCTTAAAGAGGCTAGGGAAAAGCCTTTCGAGAAAGATCGACAAACAATTAGATTATCCACTTTTTTTAGAAGAGGGAGACAAGATTTTTCACCAAAATCAGCATAAGCTTCGTCAACGACGACGATACCTGAAAAGGAACTGCATATTTTTTCTATTATCTCATTATCGAAGGATTTACCATTGGGATCATTTGGAGAATTGATAAAAATTATTTTACCACTTACACTAAAAATTTCCTCGGGAATTGAGAATTCTTCAGTCAATTTTATTTCTTTTATCTTAGCATTGTAAAGATTAGCTAATACTTTATACATCCCATATGTTGGATAAAATATAACAATTTCATCTCCAGGATCAATGAAGACTTTAAAGATAGTGTCAAATATTTCATCTGTTCCATTTCCTATGAAAACAGTGTTTCGATTAGTTAAAGTGTTTTTATCATGTAATAGTTGATTTAGGATTGCTTTTCTAACTTCAAGAGCTAAGGGATCGGGATATTTATTTAATTTTTCAGAATCATCAATAGCATTTTTAATATCTTCTAATATCTCTGGAATAGGAGGATAAGGATTTTCATTTGTGTTTAATATTACCCATTCTTCTTCATTAAATCGTTCAACGGGTTCATATACGGCATATTTCTTTAAGGATTCTCTAAATAAATTCTCAATTTCCATATTATCAACCTAATTATTTTTATCGAAGAATACTATCTTACAATCGTGCAAATTAGTATTAATTGTGTAATGAAATCTTAGATTTTAATTTTTGTTCTTTTCGAAAACTCAATTTTTAAATGTATCACAACTATTTGTTTTATAAATATTACAATGAAATTACAGTTAGAGTTGAGATAGTTATTACATCGTACGCACTAATGTTTAACGTACTTGAAGGTGGTGTTAGCGAACCGATTGAATGGAGTAAAGACAATCTGACTGCTGACAGATCTATTATTATATTGGATGAATCGAATCAAGTTGTTTGGTTATGGCATGGAACTAAGCAAGGATTAGTAGCCAGAAGAACTGCTCTTAGACAAGCAGATTCACTCAAGGGTCATGGATATACTGTTGGAAAAAGTATTATAGGTCGAGATCTCAAACATATTAAGGAAATAGATCAGAGAAAAATTGGGAGAGATCCAGCCACCGATGAAATTTATGGACATTTAGAGAATTTACTAAATAGGGAAAGTAAAAAGTTGGAAAATTTTGTCGTAACTTTTGAAATGAGAGCAGATGAACCTTTATTATCTAAACCCGTTGAAGATAAACCAGTAGCAAAAGTAACAACGACCCCAATAAAACAGATTGAAAAAGAACCACCAAAACCAATTGTAAAAGAAACACCTCCACCAGCAACAACACCCACTTTTACACCTACTAACGAATATGATGCATCTGAAGATACACCAAAAGTTATAAAACCCAAACCAAGTGAAGAAAAGTTACATTCATCTGAAAAAGTTTTAACTCCAGAATTGCAAGCAAAAATAGGGTTTGTTTTAGCAGGAGTGTTAGATCACTTTGATGATATTTGGGTTTCAAAAAAGAATGATGGGAGTTATTCTGTGGAGATGATGGATGGACCAATTTGCCTATTTAAAGTTTCAGAAGGATCAAAGATATCATTTTCACCCGATTCTTTCAAAGGGCTTTCGACAAACGTGAAATTGGAAATTCAAAAAAAATTTGTCTCTCTTTCTAAATTAATTCTTTAATTTTATAATTCTTTTTTTCTTATTTTTTGTTAATGATATTTAAATTTTAATAGGTTGATCTAATTGAAATTCAATGATTTAGCTGAACTCTTTTCAAGATTAGAAAGTACAAGTAAGAGACTTGAAATGATTGAAATATTATCAGATTTCTTCAAAAAATTAAAAAATTCTAGAGAAATTGATGATATAGATAAAATAATCTATTTATTACAAGGACAATTGGTCTCAAATATTAAACAAGCTCCAAAAATAGGAATTGCTGAAAAAATGATTATTGAAGCTTTATCATTACATTCAGGAGTTGAAAGGAGCAAGATAAAAGAAGTATTAATAAAAAAAGGAGATATCGGAATAACGGCAGAATATATTTTATCAAAGAAGAAAACACAAAAATCTCTATTTGATTTCTCTGAAAACTCTTCAAATAATAAGGAGTCTCTCGAAATTCATGAAATATATTCGACACTTCAAAAAATGTCTATAACAGAAGGATCAGGGTCTCACGATAAAAAATTGGGAATTCTCAGAAGTCTTATGAGGAAGTGTTCAGCCCTAGAAATAAATTATCTATTGCGAATTATTACTTCTACTTTGAGAGTTGGTGTGTCTACCCTTACGATCCTTGATGGATTAGCAATAGGTCTTACAGGTGATAAAGACAATCGAGAATTTATTGAAAAAGCATATAATCTTCAACCAGATCTAGGAGATATCACAAGGTTGCTAGTCGAGAAAGGTATAGATGCTATTAAAAAGGTTAAAATAAGTTATGGAATACCTGTGAAGAGTATGCTTGCATCTCGGGTTCCTTATGGTGAAATCATAGAAAAATTGGGATCTCCATTCACAGCAGAATATAAGTTAGATGGTGAAAGACTCCAAATCCATAAATGTGGAAATAACGTTAAATTATTTTCAAGAAGATTACTAGAAATTTCAGATCAATACCCCGATGTATGTAACTTTGTAAAGGATAATGTTAAAACAGAAAACGCGATATTAGAGGGAGAAGTTGTTGCAATGGATATTTTTTACGAAAAAATGCTTCCTTTTCAAATACTAAGCAGACGACGACGCAAGTATGATGTTGAAGACTTTTCAAAAGAGATTCCTGTTGGTTTATTCTTATTTGACATACTACTTTTAGAGGAGGAATCATATATCGATAAACCTTTTCCCTTACGGAGAAAAAAGTTAGAGGAAATCATCATTGAAAAAGACGAAATTAAACTAGTGGAATCAAAATTGATCCATTCGACTGAAGAATTACTTGAATTCTTTCAAGATGCAAGGAAGAAGGGAAATGAAGGAATAATCGCAAAATCGATTAAAGCGGATTCGGTATACCAAGCAGGAAATAGAGGATTTCTCTGGATTAAAATGAAAGGGTTAGAGGGGGGAAAATTAAAGGATTCTGTAGATGTAGTATTGGTGGGGGCATTCTATGGGCGAGGAAGAAGGAAAGGTGTTTATGGTACATATATTGGAGCAGTATATGATCCCTTAAACGATAAATTTGAAGCATTTACTCGTATTGCTTCTGGATGGACTGATGAAATCATGGAATTTTTGAAAAAAGAAATGGAGCAATATGAAGTAGATAAAAAACCAAAAGATATTAATTGCGAAGATATTCCAGACCAATGGCTTCTTCCGAAAGTCGTGATTGAAATCATAGGGGATGAAATTACAATAAGTGATAAGTTTCCTTCTTTAGGATATTCGTTAAGATTCCCAGTATTTCAAAGGATTCGACCTGAAAAAGGTCCTAAAGACGCTACCACTACTGATGAAATTAAGCAATTATATTCGTCTCAATGAAAAATTCTTACTCCATTATTTTCTAAGATTTCAAAGCATTCTGGTGTTTTTGTAAACTTGTTTCCACTAATATAAAGTTCATCTAAATTAGTGAGAGTTGATAGTGAAATTGGTAAAACGTTAAGCTCGTTTTGGGATAAATTTAAGTATCGTAAGTTTTTTAAAAACTTGAAAGTTCCTGGAATTGTTATTAATTTATTATCTTTAAGATTTAGTGAGGATAATGACGTTAAATTACTCATTGAATCCGGAAGTTCACATAATTCATTTTTTTCCAAATCAAGATCTTTAAGTGAGGTTAAGTATCCTATAGAATCAGGAAGCGTCGTGATTTCATTCCAACTCAAATTTAAAATTTCTAAAGATTTTAAATTAGAAATTGATTCTGGAACGGTATGTAGCTTGTTATCATGGAGATTTATTTCTTTTAGTTTATTTAATTTTCCAAAAGTATCAGGTAATGAAGTTAGATTATTTAATCTAAGATTTAAGATCAATAATTCACTTAAATTACAAAACGATTCTGGCAGATTTGACAACTCATTTTTCCATAAATATAGTTCTCTTAAAGAACTTAAATGACCGAAAGTATCTGGTAAGTGTTTAATATAATTAACATTTAAATTAAGGTGTTCCAAATCGTTTAAAATTCCAATCCAATTTGGCAAATGTGTTAATTGATTATATCTGAAGATTAAAGTTTTTAAAGAAGTCAGATTTTTTATAGCTTCAGGAAAACGGGATAAATTTTTAAAGATAAAATCCAACTGAGTGACTCTACAATCTGTAATTTCATATTTTAACCTCCAAATTACCTTCTTTAGGAATGTTAATGCGAAATAATTCATTAAAATAGATATATAATCTGAAATCAGGTTTTTTTGAGAGGATATTTGTAGGTATATTTTAATTTTGATTTTATAATCTTTATCAACAATATCCTTGAGTTCCTCTAACAAAAATGGTATAATTGAATTAGAGTTTTGGTTTTTAAGGGTTAATAAAAAATTAATAAGAGAATTTAAAATAGTTTCTAATACTATTGGGGATTCATCATTGTGAAGAGCCCACTTCATTGGTTTATAAGCCTTATCATTGAAATTCGAACTTAAAAATAATCCCGCAGCATTTCTGATTTTTTCGTTAGAATCAGAAATTAAAAGGTCTTCAAAGACTTTAAATATATTTTCAGATAAAGAAGGTACCTTTTCATTTATTTCCCAGATTTCTGAAAGTGTTTTGATGCATTTTAAGCGGATTTGAGATAAGTTACTATTTTCTATTAACGCTAATAGTTGTTCTAAAGCGGATTTTTTGTCAATGCGTTTATCTCTAAATTTCTCTGAAATTTTACTAGGAGCTAATACCATCTTAGTTTAAAGGAAAGAATTTTATTTCAAATATCAATTAGCTAAAAACAGCAAAATATTTCAATTTATTTGTAGATTGCTAATCCCTTTCTTTCTAAGGATTTTAAAAAATCCGGAATTTCTACAATTGAATTAAAATTTAAATCCAAGATTCTTAAATTTTCAAGCTGAGTTAAAGATTCAGGAATTTCTACCAGTTCATTCCCCCATAAATCCAATATTTCGAGAGATTTCAAAGAACCTATCCATTTAGGTATCTCTGTGATATGATTCCAACTAATATTCAGAGTTTTCAGATTTTCTAATTTCGAGATACAAAAAGGTATTTTTTGAAAATGGTTATTCCTAATATCTAATACCTCTAGTTGTTTTAATGAGCTAAAATTTTTAGGAAGATCTTGTAATTGATTATCATAAAGTTTTAATTCTTCTAAATTTTTCAGATATTTAACCCAATTTGGAAAATAATCTAATTTATTTCCAGCTAAGCTTAATTTCTTAAGTGTCTTGAGAGATTTAATGCTCTTTGGTAATTGGGTTATCTTATTTAGACCTAATTCCAGTACTTTTATTGATCTTAATCCTTTCAAGCTTTTTGGAAATGTTTTAAGCAAATTTCCATGAAGATCTAGAAATTCTAATTTTGATAAATATCTCAATGATTTTGGCATCGAAATCAAACGGTTTGATCTCAGATCTAAAGTTTTAAGATTTTTAAGATCGTTTATGGAATGTGGTAAATTCTTCAATTTATTATACTTAAGATTCAAATTTTCTAAAGATTTTAAAGAACCAATAGAATTTGGAAGGTGACTTATTTTATTATAACTTAAATCTAAATACTGTAATGCTTTCAGAGAGCCTATTGAATTCGATATCCTCGTCAAACGATTAAATTTTAAATCTAACTTCTTTAAATGTTGTAAATGGACTAAATATTCGGGGAATTTATTTAAAATATTAAACCCAAATACATGGCTACTTACATCTGATAAATCTAGTTCAGAAACTAAGAAATTAGTTAATTTATAATTTATGGTCCCATATTTCTTTTCTAACTCCTTAATGATAAAGAAATTTATTAAAAATTCCGAAAGTTCTATATTTGAATATTTTACAATTGAATTGTTTCTATTTAGCTTATCCATCTCTTTTCTAAATGAAACATTATCACTTTTATATAAGCGCTCAAGTAATAATGATCTTGCATCAATATGGGATAAGCGACCTAATATATCAGTTATAGTTATTAAGGGGACTATTGAAATTTCATTATTAAAAGCCCATTTAATGGGTTCATAAGTTCTATTTAAGAAATTTAGCCTTAAAACACTTGCAGCTGCATTTCTAATGATTTCATGAGAATCTGAGATTAATAAATTTTCTAGTAGATTAAAAATACAATTATCTAATGCTCCAATCTGACCCAATATGTTAATTGCTTCGAATCTAACCAGAATACTTTCGCTATCTTCAATAATAGATATTAGTTGATCAATAACGGTGGTCTTATCGGCTTTATTATTAATGAAATCATCATAAATTTTTTTGGGAGAAAAATCCATTCTTATTCAAAATCCTCTAAGATAATTAAGTATATGATTAAATTTCATTAATTTTGATACGTGACACAAAAGGAGACAATATTATAAAATATATCTCGTCAAACCTAATTCTATTAATTTATGTGGGGAGGGGATCCCAATTGCTTTATTCCAACCTCGTTCATCATAGTAATCATCTAGTAGCTGCTTAGCAATATCCTCATTAATTTTCACATTTCCATAGAAATCGTAAAATTCTAGCTCATTCTCACCATATTTTAAAGATTTGAACCAATTTTTTGGGAATGCATCGTCTTGTCGAGAAAAACCTTCGTTCACATTCATCAATTTCATTAGGTTCCATGATCTTTCAGCTGCAAGTCTTATTTCATTATGACTTAAATCTAAGCCAGTTATTGCATTATAAAATGATGTGATGAGTTCTAAGCTATAAAATCTATTCATTTGTGCTCGAGCACATAATCCAAATGATGTTAATATTGTATACCAATCTTCTGAATATCTGGTTAATCTCCCAACATTTATACCCATCTCTTTTTTAGGTGGTTTAAATAACCCATTTATGGCACTCTCGGGGATTCCCATTCGGTTAAAGTGAGATTTCATTTTTTCTAATCCTCCCCCTGCGCCAACATAAGTGGGAGATCCTCCTGAGGCAACATGCGCTCCCTTTGGATTGACC
>JAGXNQ010000063.1 GCA_019894955.1 Promethearchaeota archaeon
AATATTATTGCTCATTTGTAATTATAATGTAAACCTAAATAAGATTTTCCCTGTAGCTTATTTAGTTGCGGAAAAAATCACTCAACTACTTGAAGATAGCTTTGATTTCAGATATAGTACATTAGACATACCTGATTTGAATTTTGATCATACTTTTAATATAGGATTAGAAAATTTTGAAATAAAACCAGTAAAAACAATGATAGACGGTGTTGTTGCTAACTATCAAATCAATAGAACCAAAAATATAAAAAAAATGTTTAAATTAATAGTATTAGGAGATGCAGCGGTAGGTAAGACTACACTAGTCAATAAATTCTTAAGAAAAGAACAATTTGGGGATTACCGCCCCACAATTGGAATTAATATAACAACACAAAATTATCATGTTCAGGGTTATAAAGATGATATCATTCAATTTCTTATTTTTGATTTAGCAGGTCAAGAATTTTTTAAACGAGTTAGACATGAATATTATATCGGTGTAAACTGTGCTTTTATTGTCTACGATGTTACCCGAAAAGATACCTTCAAAGAAGCAACCAATTTTTGGTTCAACGATGCTCGAAAAGAAATGGGAAACATACCGATCGTACTTGTGGGTAATAAAATTGATTTAATTGAACAAAGAGAGGTTTCTACGGAAGAAGGAATTGCTATAGCGAGCAAGTTGCATAGTTCTTTTATTGAGACATCAGCATTAGAAAACATAAATGTTCAAGATACCTTCAAAATCGTTGGTATAGGTCTTTTTTTCCAAAGTTTAGATGATCTTGAGGAGGAATGAAGAAATCTAACGTTTAATATTTGAACATGACAAGTTCTCTGTTCACTATAATTTTTATAATAAAAATGTAAATAATAAAGTAAATAAAAAATTATTAAGAATTAGGTTTTTTGGGACTTAGAAATCGAAATATGTCTTTTACCTCTCATTCTAAGCCTGATATTATACTTTCTCAATTCATCTACAACTGATACTGAAAAAGCAAATAAGAAGACAACTACCCAGTGGTACCATTCTGTTAAAGGAACGATATGAAATGCGATCCCAAGTGGGGTGTAAAGAATCAAAAGCTGCAATGCAAAAGAGAGTCCTGTTGCCCAGAATAGATGTTTATTTGGGAAGTAATAAAATGGTTTGGCATTAGAAGTACATGTGTAGACAAATAACAATTCACAAATAACTAAATTTGTAAATATAAGCGTCTGAGTTAAACTTATTGCATATAACTGATCTGCGTGTCCCGCACTTAAATAATTAGCTAAGTTTGGTGCACCTGCAGCGCTCCAACCCGGAATGAAAACCGTCCAAAGAAGAATATATAGAGCGATATCTGTGATTGCGGTATAAAGTCCAAGAAGTAAAGCAGGTCCTCTTATCTCTTTAAGTAATGTAAAACCCTTTCGAGGTTGGGCTTTCATAACATCGGGATCTGTCGGAGTGAATCCAAGAACCATTGCAGGGATGCCATCCGTGGCAATATTTAACCAAAGTATTTGAATTGGCTGAATTGGGTTTCCTAAAAATATAGTCCCCATTAATTTCATTACAATATAAGCCACTAGAATTAGAAAAATCTCATCGAAATTCGTACTTAGCATGTATCGGAAGAATCCCTTGGTAGTTTCAAATATTCCTCTTCCTTCTTCTATCGCATTTACTATTGTTGCATAATTATCATCAATTAGTATCATATCTGATGCTTCTTGAGTGACTTCTGTTCCTTTTAATCCCATGGCTATTCCAACATGAGCGCCTTTTACTGCGGGTGCGTCATTTACACCATCACCCGTCATTGCAACGATTAAATCTAATTCTTTTAGTCTTCTTAGAATTCTTAATTTATGCTCAGATGTTACCCTAGCAAATACATCAACAGTTTTTACCTTCTCTCTTAATTCATCATCATCCATGGCTTCAAGATCAACACCTGTAAGCGCTTCGGTTGATTCCGTCAAACCAATTTGTTGTGCGATAGCTAAAGCTGTTATTGCATGGTCTCCTGTTATCATGATGGTTCTTATTCCAGCCATTCTTGCTTCTTTAATTGCGTCTTTTACTTCATCTCTAGCAGGGTCTATAATTCCTACTAGTCCGACATAAGTAAAATCTTTCTCAATTTGATTAACATCATATCCTGGTTCTAATTCTTTATACGCTACACCAAGCACTCTTAATGCATTTTTCGCAAATTCATCATTTTGACGTAAAATATCATCTTTCGCTGCTTGATCTGATTTTTTTTCACCATTAAATAAAACATGAGAAGCATTTCTCATCAATATATCAGGAGCTCCTTTGATTAATGCAATAGCTTTACCATTTAGGTTTCCAATTACACTCATCATCTTTCTATCAGAATCGAACGGAATCTCTTCCAGCTTTTCAAAAGTGTCATTAATTTTAGATTTAATCGCAAGAACTTTCATTGATATTTCAGTTGGATCTCCAACAACACTAACCTCACCAGTTTTTTGATCCAAAATATTTACATTGGAGTTATTACAAAATAGACAGACTTCCATAAATTTTTGAAGATCTGGGTTAATTTCAACAGGATTTCCATTTTCTTGAATATCTCCTAAAATATTATATCCAACACCTTCCACATCCAGAACTTTTCCATCTATAAATATATTTACTACGGTCATCTCATTCTTTGTTAATGTTCCTGTTTTATCGCTACAGATAACGCTTATACGACCCAAAGTTTCAACAGCTGTCAGTTTTCTTACTAATGCATTCTTACTAGCCATTTTTTTCATGCCAATACTCATTACAACAGTAATAACCACAATTAAACCTTCGGGGACTGCAGATACTGCTAAGCTAATTGCTATCTCAAATGCTTCTATAATTTCATCTATTTGCTCTGGGGTAAAGACAAAACCTTCCGTAACTAAAATAATGATAAGTTCTGTAATAAAAACAGCTGCACAAATTATTATTATTATTATCCCTAATAATTTCCCAAATCGATCTACTTCTTTTTGAAATGGACTTTGTTCATAAACCTCTTCTTGCAAGCTAGTTGCGATTTTTCCTATCTCAGTGTTCATTCCCGTCCCTATTACAATTCCTTCTCCATTTCCTCTGGTAATAATCGTGTTCATGTATCCAAGGTTTGTTCTATCTGCTAAAATCAATTTTTCATCCACCACATCAACACGTTTTTTAACAGGTTGAGATTCCCCTGTTAAAATGGCTTCATCAGCGTAAAGGGAAAATTGTTTTATAAATCTTATATCTGCTGGAAATTTATCTCCATCTTCAACTAAAATGATATCTCCCGGTACCAGATTTTCAGCAGGGATTTGTTTAACTTGACCATCTCTACGAACTCTTGCAAAATGAGGTGCCATCTTCTTTAAGCTTTCCATCGATTTTTCTGCTTGATACTCTTGATAAAATCCTAATATTGCGTTAACAATGATGATTGTAGCAATAACAACGGCATCAGTGTACTCAGAAGACCAAAATTCGGCTCCTGGTTTACTACTTTCGTATATTCCAATAATGATAGACACAGCAATAGCAAAATATAATAGATAGATTAGAAAATCTTTAAATTGACTAATAAAAATCTGAAACGCAGTTTTCCCTTTCTCTTTTATCAGTTCATTTTTCCCATATTTTTCGAGTCTTACCGTTACTTCCTCTTCAGTTATCCCCTTTTCACGTGAACTATTCAATGCATTTATGACTTCATCAAATTCCATTGAGTGTGCGCTAATTTTCTTTATTTCTGCCATCGTTTAATCATTTTTTTTTCGTTTTTATTATAAATTTCATATTAAATAAGATAAGAAATAACCTAGATTTTTTAGGTTTTCTTTTTATAACTTATAAAAGAGAGGATCATACAAAAATAATTGTGGTGATTATATTTTAAAATAAATCTTCTGATGAAGATTAAATAAAAAAAAATTAATTCTTTTATTTTTCAAATTTTTTTAGTAGTTCTGCTACTCTTTTACCTAAATCTTTAGCGATTTTCCCCCCTAATTCATCTTCTTCGTCCTTTCCAATGAATTCTTTAAGTTTATGCTTTTGTAAACTAGTAATTGGGATGTTCCCTTCTATGACTGGACTTCCTATTGCGTTTCCTACAACAATCATTCCATGTATCAACGCAAAGTTAATGAGATCAGCAATAACACCTTCTCCTCCATTTCTTAATCCAGTTGCTGCCAAGGGGGCAAAAATAACATCTTTTAATAAATAATTCTTCATTTTCCAAGGGCGGGATCGGTCTATAAATGTTTTAATCTGTGAACTAACCGAACCAAAATAATTTGGAGCAGCAATCAATAAAGCATCAGTATTTAGTATTAGTTCTTCAATTTTTTTAGTATCATCATTCTCTGTAAGAGGACAATCATTAGGGGGTCTTAGACAAGCGTCACAACCATTACAAGGTGTTATAGTATAGTCTGTTATATGAATTTTATTTAATTTAAAATCTGCCGAAACTTCCTTTATTCCTTCAATAGCTTTATCAATCAAAAAATTTGAACTTTTATTCCTCCTAGGGGAACCAACAATAAGGCAAATAGTTTTCAAATCAATTTTCTCTCTTATTATTATATTAATAATTTATTAAATACTCGATAACAAATTTAAATTTGCGAATAATCTACTAATATTAATAAGAATATTTTTGAGCATTAATAATTGGGTATTGAGCTCAATGGAAATCAGATATAATAACAAGAAGGATTTATTAGACGAATTATATTTACATAAAGAATTGACACTAAAGAAGATAAATCAACTAGATTTTGACTCCGCTATTAAAAAAGTTAAATCAGCTATTATATTAATAGAAGAAGCTCAGGAGTATTTTAATTTGGATGATGAATTGGATTCATTTCTTCAACTTAACCAAAGAATAAATGAAGAGAGAAGCAGTCATCGGGAATGGTATTTAAGAAAATATAATAACCTATTAAGAGAGGATCTGACAGAAGAGAATATCGATTCATTTTTAAAACTTCTCGCCATGTTAAAAGATGAAGTTGATGGAGTAGTAAATAAATTCAGTTTAGAAGATGTTCAATATCATATTAACTCATATTTTGAATACTTAAAAAAAATGTATGGGATTATTAGTTCCTATAAAATCCTAGAATTTAGCAAAGCATCCAATCAAATATTAAGATTTGCTAAAGAAATTCGCCCCGAGACGTTTAATAATTTAAAAGCTCTCACATTATCTCTCTATCGTAATTTGGTAACAAATAAATTACGTGAGATTTCGAAAATACAAAATAGATGTCAAATGGATGAATTGTGCGAGAAGTTAACTATTTCTTATGATGATTTAATAAAGGTACTTGAATTAATTGAAGAAAATCCTCAAAATCCAATTAAAAACATCAACCTAAGATCCCAAGAAATAGTTTTCAAATGAATTATAAACCCCGATAAGACTCGGATCGGAGTACATCCTTATTGGATATTCCATATTTAAGGAGATCTAAAATTTCTGCTTTATCTTTTTCAAGGATTCCTTTAATTGGAAGGTAATTACTAGCATGATTGCTTCTGAACACGCAATTCGCTCCTTTATTGGAGAATTTAATTTGTTCAATAAAAGTTTTTAACTCTTTTAGAATATCAATAGCATTCATTTCAATAAATTTATTATTCCGTTTTTTTTCATATAATACGGTACCTTGAGGTATCATTAATGATAAAAAAGAAATATACCATAATCTATCATCGTCAGGACATATTTTGTTAACTAAATCAGCAGATTCCATGGCGTGGTTTTTAGACAGATCAAGGTTATCGGATCCTCCCAGTCCATTAATAAATGTTGCTGATAAGGTAATGTTTGCATTCATTAACTTTCTTGCTGCATTGATAAAATCCTCTTTTGTGGCATTTTTTTGGATTTCTTTCAACAAACTATCATCACCAGATTCAAATCCAACATAAGCTATTTTTAATCCTGCATCTGAAAGATCTTTTAATTGATCATCAGATTTCTTTAGAATATCCTTAGCATGAGCATAAACTCCGACTCTTTGAGCATTTGGAAATTTATTCATGGCATATTTTGTAATCTCTAATAATTTTTCAGTGGGAGTAACCATTGCATTTCCATCAAGAAAAAAAATTTTTCTAATGTGAGTGCTACATTTTCTACTTGCGAGGTCAAGATCTTTTTTAACATCATCCAAATTTCTAATCTTAAAATCCTTTCTGAGATTTGAAACACAGAAATCACATTGAAAAGTGCAACCTTCTGTTAGTTGGATCAATAAGGAATTCCCCTCAGAAGGAGGTCTAAATACAGGATAACAATAATAAATTGAATAGTTCTCTGTCATAATGAGTTATAAATTAAAATAATGGTATTGTGATTGATTAATTACAGATCTTCATCTTCATCTTCATCATCATCATCATCTTGTGGTCGTTTAGGGCATGATGTTAAATGACGACCTAATCTTTGAAACTCTTTTTTGCAGTACGGACAGGCCTGTTTTTCTTTAGGCGTAGCGGATTTGGATTTGGTAGAAGTAGTACTTTTTGCTCGAGGTTTTTTCTTTGTCTTTCTACTTGGTAGAAAATCCTCAATACTGGCATCATCAGGAGCGAATTCACAAGATCCCATGTGTGAAGATACGTCTTCAAAAATTTCAGCACAGAATGGACATTCCATTTCACCAAAATCTTCTGTATCTAGATCATCTTTGCTAGCTTTTCGTTTTTCAAACCTAAGTGGTACTTCTTCTTCTTCTTCCTCGAACTCATCAATAGTTAGATCCAGTTCATTGTCGCTTGAAATCTCACTTAATTCAAATTCACCTAACTCAATTTTTTTTTCTTTTACTTTTTGTTCCGCAGACTTTTTACTTTCTTCATAAATATCTGAAAATTTTTTACTTACCTGCGAATATAACTCACATACTTGACACACATAAGCCTTCCTACCTAATACAAGATCTCTTTCTTTACAAATACTAAGTGATTGTAAACTATTTGAAATATCACCAGCTGGTTCCAAAAACTTACATGCAAATTTTCTCGAATACTTTATTTTTTGTTTTCGACGTGGAATGATGATCACCAAAAAAAGTAAGTAAAATAATATTCCCTAAAATATATTTTTTTTGATTGTTACCACAAGAAATATTCTAAAAACTTAAAAATTATAAGTGATTGACTTTAGGTCTTCAGATATTTTTTGTTTGAGAGAAAGATGTGAAACACTTGGTAATAGTTCTTCCAATACATCCCTTAATTCGATAATTTTTTCTTTCAATAATTCTGGTTTGCTCCATAATGACTTTCGAAGGGGATGGCTATGAATTATTGCCTTATTATAATTTTCTATAGATTCTCTATAAAAGAGACAAGCGCTATCATAATTCTCTAGTCTAGTATGGTACATTGTTCCAATTTTGTTAAAACACATGCCTGCTCCAGCATAATCTCCAATATTTTCAAATAAAATTGCCGCATCTCGTATTTTATTTAGTGCTAACTTTAAAACATCATTTTTTCCCTGTTTTAATAAAATATATCCAAGAATGTAGCTAGCTACAGCTATATAAAATTTATTATCTTGTTTCTTTGCTAATTTTATGAGGTCGGTTGCAAATTCCTCTGCTAAGACTAAATGATTGTTTGAGATGCATAATTTGGTAAGATTTCGTAATAAATCTTGAATTCGATCAACATCACCCTCTTTTTTATAAATTTTTATTCCTTGGCGATATTTTTCCACTCCCGTAAATGGATCTCGTTGTTGAAAAGCTGAATTACCTTCATATATTAGTTGTTCTGCTTTTTCTATATTTTCTTCAATTTTAGGTTTATTATAACTTGATTCATCCCAAAAAAGATTATTGAGGTTAAATGATACTTCATTTTTCATGGGGATGTCTACTAGGGTATTATTATCAAATCTAGTATCAATTTCAGCAGTCATATCATCTTGTACATAGCTATTTTTATCCTTTTCGCCGTAAGCTGACTGTAAGGGTTTTCCTACTGCCACTAAAGCTGATAATTCAGATAAAACGTTGGCAAAAAAATATTTATTAAGACCCTCTACAATATAATCAACTTTATGATAATTTGCTTCATATTCAGCTGAATTTGGATCCATGTTAACATCTGTTAATCTATATATCTCAAATCCAGTAGTGTATTTCGTTAAAACATTCTCTCCAATTTTTTCTTCTCTCTTCTTTCCCAATAAATTATGATCAAAAACTAAACCAATTGAATCATTAAATTTATTCTGAAAACCTAATTGGTTTATAAGATCAACATAAGAAAAGAATAATGTTAGTCCTGGGTGTGAATGAAACCATCCAACAACAAAAAAACCACTATTGTCTTCATACAATTGTTGTTCAATCTCATCTATGAAGATATAGTGTCTATGATCCAATTGTACGTCAGTGTCATGACCAAAAGTTAAAGCATAAGCATTTTCTACATGGACAAAATCATCATCCACATAACCAACTAGAATCCCATAAATTTCTTTCCAATTAGCGGGAGGTATCGCTTGATTAGCATATCGACTTGCGTATAAAATGATTGTTTTATATGCTTCAGCATTAATTATTACAGGTTTACCAAGATTTACGACCTTATCTTGTTTGTTGTGTTCATTATTCTCATCATTTTCATGGATGTCGTTTCTTGGTTTTTGATTTTCTTCAGACATTTTCCTATAACAAAAGAGAATTTAACCATTTATAGTTACTTTAAAAACATATACAAATTCCATTAAATAAAAGTTTGTTAATTAAATCATCTTTTTAGTGCTGGTTGGATGATTACATATTAAATAATAAGATAATGGATTTACTGGCTTTTTTGATCCTTCGCTTTAAATGTCAGTTTCAATAATGTTTTAGCAAATTCTAAACTCGGTACAATATCCAATGCGTTATTTAATGATTTAATTGCATTATCATACAGACCCATATTAAAATAAGAGGAACCTTGATTAGTCCAAGCAACTTCGTCTCTTGAATTTAATTCAATTGCCTTTTTGCAAGCTTGGATTGATTCTTGGAAATCTCCATTTTCAAGTAGAGCTGTACTAAGTTCAGTCCAAGCGATCGAAAGATTTGGATTTAATTCTAATGCCTTGCTTAATGTTATTATTGCATTGTTATAATCCTCAATTTCAATATACAAGAATCCTAGATTATGCCAATGAATTGGATTATCTGATTTTATAACTAAACCTTTTTTATAAGCATCAATTGCTAATTTGTGTTGTTCTTCTTGGAAAAATTGATACGCTAACTCGAACCATAATTCAGAATCTTGTGGATCTTTTTCTAATCTCTTTTTAATTAAATCAGAGTTAATATTTATTGCCATATCTTTTCATTTGTTAGATTTTGCAATAGTTTCCATAAATCTTGTTTTTATATTCTTTGAAGATAAAGAAATGTTAGGAATATCGACATTTTCTGATTCAGTTTTAATGAGAATAAAGTGGGAACCAGGACTTAATTCCATAAAGGTTGGGACAATATCTTCTCTATTTTCAATCACAAATACTGATTCAAATCCAGTTGCTCGAGCTATTGCATCCAATTTTGTTTTATGATTAGTATGTGTTTTCTGATTCTCAGTGGATTCATATACCCCATTATCAATAACAATCAATGTTAAATTTAATGGATTTGCAAAAGATATCGTGCTTAAACTTCCTAGATTCATAAGCAGTGATGCTCCACTATCAATACACCAAATCTTTAGCTTTGGATTAGCCAATGCAATTCCAAGAGCGATTGAAGATGAAAGTCCATTAGATCCCATCATATAGAAATTCTGGGGTCTATCCTTTAGATGATATAATTCCTTGGATGTTTGACCTAAATTACATACTATATATTGGTCATCAATAACATCAATTAATTTTTTTAATGCATCAAATGTTTTCATCTCATTCACTCCATAAACTCCGTTTTAATAAAATAGCTACTGAGACTTTATTTTCATTACTATAATTAATTGCGGTTTTAATTTGACTCATATCTTTATTACTACTTATATTCCAATATTTGGTTGTAATATCTCCTAATAGAGTTTCAGTAATTTTCCCCATTGGTATATGAGAACTAATTGGTTCCTCCTCTCCACCACGATGGGAAATGAAAAAAATAACAGGAATCTCATAATATTGCAGTAGAGATGTTATAGCATTTATAGAATTACCTAATCCAGAATTTTGCATTAGAACGGCTGGTTTTTTCCCCCCTAAATACGCACCTGCTGCAATCCCTACTCCCTCTTCCTCTCGAGTTACGGGTAAATAAATAATCTCATTCTTATCATCAATAATCTTTAGAATTTCTTTAAGGAGTTGACATGGTACTGAAGTTATGAAGTCAATTCCTGAATCTTTAATGATTTTATAAATTTTGAGATCAACTTTCATGAGAGAATAAAAATTTTTATATTAACTTCTGCCTTAACTATTTATTTTCATTAATATACTAAAACCTATTAAATTTAGTGCAATAATAAAGCATTTGATGTTTTAATAAATAAAAAAAAAAGAGCAATTAGAGTGTTATTTAAGTTCAATAATTAATTAACTTATCTTATCTTTCTTCTTTTTCGTGCTACTACGTCCTGATAATGACAAATTACCGAGATCAGCCCCACTCTCTCCGCATATTATAGCTAAAGCAATGATAATTAATATAACAATGATACCTATTACTGCGATTACCAAAGAAAGTATCAGCATCCCTTGAATTTTGGCAAATTTATACAACCAAGGACTATCATCTTTTTTCATCACTTTTGCGCCATAAAACATTATGACGAGGGAAACTACTAAAATATATGCAACGCTAATAGGAATTGTTAACAGGAAGTTGTGGATATTGAAAACAAAAATGAATATTATCTCAATTATCAAAATTCCCAGTAGAAATATGAAAATATGAGGCCAAACGTTACCTTTAGCAAAATAATTTTTGTTCAATAAAAGACCCATTAAAAATACTATTGTTGTTGCCCCTACAGACAAACTAACGAACATGTGGACTTGAGATAAAAATTCCGTGAATATCACAAGAGGTAAAGAGATAAAACCAGCCCCATAAGAAAAAATCCCATAACACAAGAAAACTAGTAAGGATTTTTCTCTTTTTGAAGCATAAAAAAATCCGAAATATAGTAGAACTTCAATAACCATGATTGCTATATAAATACCAATATAGAAAGGATTTACTTGAATATCCCAAAAATACCAACTTGATAATAATTCACCAAGTAACCATAATAAAGAACCCATTAATAGAGATGGTAATATTTTTTTCACAAAAATAGCTCTCTGAGGATCGTTTAAGATGTAACCTTTCTTTTTCTCGTCTTGAACACTCATGATAACATGTCTTTTTTAATTGAATAGGATTTCAATATAACTATAAAAAAAATGACTCAATATAAAGTTAATCTAAATTATACCTTGCTGTATAAATTCTCTGATATCCTCAGTTAAATAGCCTAAAGATTTAAGAATTTCTTTAGTATGAAGACCTATTTTAGGAGCAAGACTTCTAATAAGTAGTGGTGTTCGGGAATATTTGATAGGAGAAACCATGTTAGGAATCTTACCAAATTTCGGGTGATCTAATTCTATCACCATTTTACGTGCCTTTATTTGAGGATCATCACATGCTTGAGCAAACGATTTTACAGGCATTACACACGCATCTAAATCCTTAAAAATTTCTAACCATTCGGTTTGGGTTTTAGTTATGAATTCTTTTTGAACTTCATGAAATACTTCTTCTCGTTCTTCTCCTTGAGCCATCTGCTTTATTTTTAAATCTTCACGACCAAGACCTGTACATAAATCCCTCCAGAATTTTACTTCAATAGCTCCTACAGTTACATATTTACCATCTTTAGTCTTGTAAATAGAATAATAAGGACAATTCCCATGTAAAATATTTTCATTTTTTACCATCCCATCATTGAGATATTTCGAAAAATGAAGAGCTGCTGTCATTGGCATGAAGGAAAAGACCGTATCTAACATTGAAATATCAATATATTGCCCTTCATATCCCGGATTGGTCGATCTTTCAATAATTGCACCAAGAATTCCAATAGCAGCTACTAATCCTCCTCCTATATCCGCTGATTGAATACAAGGTACAATAGGATCACGAGCTTGATCTTTCAATCCAAAGATTTCCCTTGGTCGATTTAAATCTACCATACCACAAATTCCAACATAATTCATATCATGACCTGCAATTTGTTCATATGGTCCATTTTGACCATATCCTGTTAGTGAACAATATATAATTGATTTGTTAATATCAGATAGCGTCTTATAGTCGATTTTTAGTTTATTGCTAACCTTTGGTCTAAAAGTTTCTAGCACTACATCGGATTGCTTAACTAATGCGTATAAAATTTCTCTGGCTTTCTCTTTTTTCAAATTCAACGTGATAGATTTTTTATTACGCATTAATATCGAATTGAAGGCACTTTCTCTATACCGACCCTTCTGAAAAAACGGAGGAGGATTTCCATAAGCAAATTGGGGATCATTAACATGAATAATTTCTGCCCCTAAATCAGCTAATATCATGGAACAATATGGACCAGGTAGCATCCTCGATAAATCTAAAACTTTAATGTTTTTTAGTGGTAATGACATGATTATTATATTTATGAACTTGTAGATCAATGTACATTTTTTTATTAAGTTATACACTGATTGAGAATCCAGTAAATTTGGGTGCTCGTGCTATTTTAATTAGATAATAGATGTCGGGTCACATCAACATGATGAAATATCACGCCCCATGCTATTAACTAAAAAACTACGGATTTGCCCCTCTTCAGAACAAGCACACGTCTTATGGAACTTGTCAGAGAAATGTCGGTTCTTGTACAATTTCTCCCTTCAAGAGCGGAAAGAGGACTGGAAGCTTCAACAACAAAAACCGAAAGATGATCGGAACTACACAAATTACTTGAAGCAGAGTAAGACACTTCCAAGCATCAAGCAGAAATATCC
>JAGXNQ010000064.1 GCA_019894955.1 Promethearchaeota archaeon
CATAATCCTCTGGACTACCAACTAACCACTCATCTTTTGATTTTTTCGTAATTATAGTTGGTTCATCCTCGAGAAATTCCATTAACGTTGTTAATTTCATAAAATCTTGGAAATTACCTTTAATTTTGAAATCATTATTTAAGAATGCTTCAATGAAAATCAAATCTTGTTTAAAAAACTTAAGTGCAATTTCTGGTTTAAACCGAATTGTACAAGATACTTCCCCTTCGTAAAGATCAAGATATTCTAATTTTTCTCCATTAGAAGTAATATGAAATTGATCTTCTTTGCCTAATTTAAATTGGATTGTTTTTATCCAATCCTTAATCTCTTCTAGAATGATAGAGGACTTATTACAACGACCTAAAAGTTCCTTAGCAAGATTTTTTACAATATCTGAGATAGAGTTTGCCATAATAATAATAATGAGATATACTGGAAAATAATATAAATATAACCTTATTATGTAAAAAAATTAAAATAAAATGAAGAAGAAATTATGTTATAGGTGAATTTGTATGAATGAAACAGAAAAAAAACCAGGACTAAAAAGAAGAATTTCACTTTTCGGTATCACGATGTATGGAGTTGGTAATGTTTTAGGAGCAGGAATTTATGCTCTTATAGGTGAAGTCGTTGGTATAACTGGAAATATCTCTTGGTTAGCTTTTGTCCTAGCTTCAATCACGGGTGCTTTTACAGGATTATCATATGCCGAACTCTCAGCGATGTACCCGAAAAGCGCCGCAGAATTTGTATATACGGAAGAAGCTTTTAAAAGGAGAAATTTATCTTTTATATTGGGTTGGATAATAATATTTTCTGGAGTTCTTTCGGCTGCAACAGTAGCATTAGGTTTTGCGGGATATGTTGCTCAATTTTTAGGGATCGACCTATTGATTGTGAAAATTATTATTGGAATCAGTTTAATCCTTATATTGAGTGTTGTTAATTTTATTGGGATTCGAACATCTACTACGATGAATATAGTATTTACATTAATAGAAGCTTCAGGATTGATCTTCATAATCATCATCGGAATTCCTCATTTTGGCTCTGTAAATTATGCTATATTACCATCCACTTCCTCTATAGGCGCTATTTTTTCATCTGTTGCCTTAATCTTCTTCGCTTATATCGGATTCGAGGATATAGCAAATATTGCGGAAGAAGTGAAAAAACCTCATAAAAACCTCCCACGAGCTATTATTTATTCAATTATCATTACTACAATATTATATTGCTTAACAGCAATTGCAGTTGTAAGTATCGCTCCTTATGCTGATATTGCGGGTTCAAGTGCTCCATTAAATTACGTAGCTACAGTTGCTTTAGGTCCGATAGGTGGACTAATAATGACTTCGATTGCAATATTTGCGACTGCGAATACAGTCTTGATAATGCTAATTGTAACTTCAAGAATGATATATGGAATGGCTCGAGATAAAGCGTTACCAGAGGGTTTAAGTAAAATTTCATCAAAACGCAGAACTCCGACTCTTGCAGTGTTAGTCACCATGATATTAACTATCATACCAGTATTTTTCGGAGATATATCAATTATCGCTCATGCTACTGTTTTTGGGGTATTGATTAATTTCTTTTTGGTTAACTTAAGCCTGATAGTTCTTAGAAAGAATAAACCAGATTTAGAAAGACACTTTAAATTAATCCCAAATATTAGTTGGATGCCGGTCATCGCTTTATTAGGATGTATTGTTTGTTTTGGATTATTATTTACATTCGATTTGTTAATCATAATTATACAAGCAATTATTGTCTTATGCGGAATAATCGTATTCTATGGAATGAAAGCAAAGATTGAGACTAAAACTTCAAGATTTAAGGAATTAGAAGGGAATTAAGTTTAATCAAAGATTAATTCCCATACTTTTCTTTCCATTTTTTTTGTTTTTCTTCGGGATCATCTCTCATTTTACATTTGTGATGAATTTTATCTTGCATCTTCCAATGACTATCTAATTCATCATCTGAATCATCGCATTTTTCTTTTTCTTCACTCATTTTTATTCACTCTAAAAGTAATTTTTCTAAATTTTCAAGTAAATATTCTGTTATGTAAATTGGTTTAATGCCAGCTTGAGTTTTATAATTTACGTAGTTAAAATTGAATATGCATAAAGGACATGAACTTACTATTATTTCTGTCTTCAGATCATCAAATAAGTTTTTAGCTATTTTTATAGAAATGCTACTATCGACTCCACGAATTCCGCTTCCTGCTCCACAGCAAGGTGTAAATTCTTTATTTTTTGACAATTCATGCAAGACTTTACTTGAATTATCCAACAATTCTCTAGGTTCATCAAATATATCCATGTTCTTTAATTTTCTACCAGTTCGACAAGGATCATGATATGTAATCTCAATATCAGATTTCTTAAATTTCAATTTCTTTTGTTGGAATAACTCATGAATAACTTGCATTACATGCTTTACTTCAATATCCCAATCGTCAACATATTTGGGATATACATTATTAAAAGCATAGAGACATCCTCCGCATGTAGCTACAATTGTTTTGATTCCCGCTTTTTTGAAAGTATCAAAGTTCTCTTGAAACATCTTTTTAGCTAATTGTAAATTACCTGAGGAATAAACATATTCACCACAACAAGGTTCTTTTTTGAAAATCTTAAAATTATAACCTCCTTCCCTCAAGAGTTGATATGATGCACTCGCACTTTCTTTAACTCGAAATGAGGACATGCAACCTAAAAATAATAGAGTATTAGACTGTTGATCTTCAAATAACTCTGAATTAAGGTATTCTTCTGGTAACCAATTTAGTCTCTCTTCAGGATTTCCATTTACAGAATTTTCCTTTTCTATTATTCCAGATGTAATTTTTTTATGAATGTCTAATGGTCCAATGTTTTTCTCAACTAATTCCATTTTTGATTCCAAGATTATTTCAGATATAGAAATTTCTTTCTGGCAAAATTGATCACACATGCCACAAAGAGTACAGGTGTAAATTCCCTTGAGTTCATCTTCCGAAATATTCTCATCAATAAATATTTTCTTCGCGATTTTAAGTCTTCCATTGGGTGATTGGAGTAAATTCTGAGTGACCGTAAAAGTATCACACATTTCTAAACACGCTTCACATTCGATACAAGAATTAATTTGTTCAATAATTTCGTCTTTTTTCATCATGATCTCCATAGTGAATTAATTAAACAATACCCAACTTTATCATCTCTTAAGTAAATCTTAAATGGTAAATCTATCGTTTGATATCGTTCAAGGATAGTGAGTAAGGTAGCATGTTCTGGTTTTTGAAATTTATCTTTTAATTCTTTTCCAACTCCTTCCGAAAATTGATATTGCTGCAATACGAAATTTCCATGAAAGTTATTCTTTCTCAAGAAGTCAATTATTTCATGAATATCATTGGGAATCATCAAATTTTGTACATAGGTAGTTCGAATTTCAAAATCTATATTTTTAGCTTTATTGATCAATTCAAAAGATTTTTGAATTAAACCTGTATTAACTTCTGAATTTGTAATTAAGGAAATTCTATCTTGATTTAATGGTCCTTTCAAATCTAATGCTACACGCTGAATATGTGGAATTAACTTCTTAAATATATTTGGAAATGTGCCATTTGTATCCACACTCACATATTTACCTATATGATATAATTCCTGACAAAGCTGAAGTAAGTCTTCTTGTAATGTAGGTTCTCCACCCGTGATGCTTATGCTATTAATTAGTACATTGGACTTGATTTGTTCAATCAAATTTGTAATTGAAACATCTTTCCCAGCACTAAATTGTAACAAATGTTTATTATGACAAAATTCACAGTTTAAGTTGCATCCAACTGTAAAAATAACCATTGAGGATTTATTGGGGATGTCCACTGTCGATACATCAATAATACCACCAATTCTCATTATAAATCATCGAATAAAGATTACTAGTTATATAAAATCTAATCTCTTCTTCTCTTCGAAGAAGAATCATATTCTTTTTCAATAAAGCTTTCAACATCTTTTATAGAGAGCCTAAATGGACCTTGAGATTCCATTTTAATCGAAGTTAGCGCAGCTGAAAATTTAAGTGCTGTCTTTGAATCATGAGAAATTCTTGCACCTAAATAACTGATAAAAGCCGTATCACCTCTACCAGTTCTCCCGATAGATGATTTATTTCTCCATGGAGAGATATAATATCTATCTTTAATTACCAAGCTAATCCCTCTTTCATGGGTTATTAGTATTTCTTTTAAATTATCATGTTTCTTTGCTAATTTAATTGCTCCGTCCATTAAGTTGGTTTTACCAGTCAATATATTTAATTCAGTCTGATCCACTTTTAAAATATTTGCTAAAGAAAGGATCTCAGATTGTAAGGATTCATCCATTTTTCTATAAAAAATCTTATTATTTTCTCTCATCCGAATGAATCCTTGAATATCTAAACACAATTTATGTCTGAACCGTTTTGATAAGAATTTTAACAATTCAAGATTAACTTCACCTGCTAAAATTGAACCGATTACAAAGTACCTTGGATTTAATTCAGGAATCTCAGATTTTTTGAATGATCCTGCGAATCCTAGTGGTTTATAGCTTCGAAATTCCATATTTTGAGAAGAATATATATTATGAATACCTGAGGTTTCATTAGCGGGATGAGCAATAACTCTAATCCCCGCATTTTTCATGTCATCTAAGATTGGAAAATCACTTTCTCTTAATCGAGTGATGATAGCAATTTTTAAATTCATTTGATTTCCTGCAAAACCACCGTAAAAAACACCACCTCCAATTGATGGTTTTGATATCCCATCAATCTCAATGATGTCTTTAGCTATATGCCCTAAAATTGCTATATCAATATTATCATGTTTAGACATGAGTATATTTTATAAATTTCTTTAAAGCTTTTGAAATTAACGCTTATTAAAGTTGGAAATCGAGCGGAAATTTACTTAGGGTAATTCCAATTTGAAATCTTTAATTTAAGAAGTTAAAAATGAAGAAGTAGATAAAATATTTTATTAAAAGGATAAGTTAATTATTCATATATATATAATGAATCAGCTTTTGAATTACTTAAATAACTTTCAATTATCTTTTCCTCAATTTGATATAAACTTGAGTCTAATGCTGATACACAATTCCAATCATGATATTCTCTGGAACTTTCAAAAACTATTCCATGAGTTATTGAATTATCACTACATTCATGGTAAATTTTTCGACCGTATGAATACTCTTTGCCACATTTCTTACAATTAATCACTTTGGTTTTATCACCTTTGTTTTGTTAAATTTTTCAGAATTTTTTCATTCAGATAAAATTTGTTTAATTTTATTTTTTATTATTATTAAGTTACAGTACTTGAGATCCTTTTTAAATCTTGCCCAGTTTTTTCCCATTTGTATGAATGAGGAGTACAATCTTCCAAATCGACAAAAATAATTTTAACAAAGTATAATTGAAAATTTTTTATTGAGATGTGATTTCGGTTTTAATATTGTTCAATTTTTAAATTTTTCATATTTAAAGTTACTGCTTCTTCATGAAAATCTTTTAGATTCAGATTATAGTGTATTAATTTAATTACTAAAGAGTGATGCAAATATCTGCTGCTCAAATTCTAGGAGGAATATAAGGAAATGAAGTTCCCTAATCGCGAATTTTATATATAATAATATTATAAATGAAAGCCAAAAAAAATCCAATGATTGAAAATAATAAAATCCATTCTGCTAAAGGAGTGTTTGTAAGACTATATACTATAAAACAAATGAAAGGAAAAGTTAAACCATACAAACCTACCTTTTTGAGATGGCAATTACGGGTAAAAACAAATATCAAGCTGTAACAAGCGATTGAGATTAAAAATCCACTAAAGGAAAATCCCATACTTATACCATGATATAAATCACTTGGACCCGCTCTGTCCAGACTAAATATCCCTAAAAAAAAATATCCCAACGCTCCGATAATTCCACTTAGAAAACCCAGCGTCATAAATACTATAGAATACCTTGAGATGTGATATTGGATTTTTAATTGATGAACATAATAGAAATGGCTAAAAAACATGATCATGCCACAGAAGATGGTAACCCCATCATTTAAAAATGGGAAAGGAACAATTCTGCTATATCCTAATTCACTAATATAATTGTATAAAATATTGTATCCAAAAAATGATGCTAAAAGGATATTTGCAATGAGTAATGATAGATATGCAATTCCTCCTAAAAATAATAATGTTTCGATAAAATTCTCATTCAAAACTTTATATTTTTTCGTATTCTTATTCTCAACATCAAGAATATTTTGATTTGTCATTAATATAAATAATAGATATATCTAAAATATTTTTTTTTATTTTACATAAAAAATAAAGGAAAAATTAAAATATTCTAATCTAAAATTGATAAAGAATTCCTAAACAGAAGAATTCTATGAATAATTTTCCGAACTGAAATACTCTTATTTCTCCTTTAAATGTCTTGAAACATTTTTTATTTTTGTGTATTGGATTCACAAGTACTTCCATAGTTTAAAACACCTCAAAACTATATTAATTATCTACTTCTCAAATTTATTTAAATATATTAGAGAGTGAGACAAATATCTGCTGCTAGCCAGAAAAATCTTTCAGGAAAAGTTGCATTTTTTGTTTGCTGTCGTTGGTCCCATGTAAGACCACTAACATCATCTCCAGCAGCTAGAATAAATCCTAGATCAACTTTTCGAAATTGTGCTACTGCCATTAAAGCAGAGGATTCCATTTCTACACATATAGCTCCTTCAGCTTTTCTAGCCTTGATTTTATTGGGGGTTTCTCTAAAAAATGCATCGGTTGTCCAAGTTTTACCTACTAAGTGATCGACATGAGTTTTCACAAGAAATTCTTGGATTTGCATTATCATTGCGGGGTTAGCTTCTACTTCTCTACTAGGTGGGAGGTAGTGATACGATGTTCCCTCATCGCGGATTGCACTTGATAAAACTATAAGCTTATTTCTAGCAATACTCTCATTTAGAACTCCTCCAGATCCGATCACAATAAATTTTTTACATCCCATTGCAATTGCGAGTTCTAAATTGCCTGCTGCAAAAGGAGCTCCAAAGCCAGGCGACATTACTGCGATGCGTTCTCCTTTATAATGCATTTCATATAGGTGAATTTCTTCCATTACAGTAGAATTATAGGATACTAATTTATGAAGATGTCCCATTCTTTCAAATTCTGTAAGAAGTGAACCATAAAATGGAATTATACATCGTTCTGGCACATTAGTCGTATCTAGGATCGATAGAGGATTTATTATACTAATTCTTTCTGGATCATATTCAATAAGAGGAATATCTCTAAAAACCATAGTTATCACATGATGATGTGTATTATTTGTCTAATAATTTTTCTATTGATTTAGTGATTCCATTTATAAAATTCTTAGTTAGATCGTAATCTTTACGGATATATTTAGCAATTTCAATTTGTATTGCGCTCACATTTGGTTGATTATAAAACTTTTGAGTAATATAACCTCCTGAATACGATAAATTGAAATCAGATAAAGCCATGCCATTATCTATAACAAAAATTTTTGAAATTTCTTGTTCAAGCTGAGCACATCCCCAATATTGACTGTAATCTTGGTTACTATCATTATATTGAGCATGGAGCGTTTTGCTAAATAAATGTCCAAAGATAATATCGGGATAATCATCTGTTGGTTTTGTAAAACCATGTAAATCAATTAATAAGCATTTCTTGTGAATAGATATACAATCTTGCACAAGTGTTACTAATTTGCTATGATAAGCGTTATGAACACTTCGAGCTTCATTTGATTCTTGGTTAAAAGCGGATTCAGATACGGGAGGCCTATTGAGATCTATTTTGCTTCTGTGTATTTTACTCAATAAGTAAGAAATTGAACAATTTTTTTCTTTTAAATTATTTATTAACCATTTCGCGATAATGTAAGTATTTTTATCAGCAATTTGAGGTCCAATTTTTTTATTTAAAAGTGATTTAGGTTTCTTATACCCTCCATGTGAACAAGAAAGAACAATTGGAATGGTACCCGTTCCAGTTTCAAAATATTTTCTAAGAATCATTCAAGATAAAGAATTAATTTCAAATTATAAGTTTTCTACTTATGATCAAACAACTGTATTATTAGATATTTTAATCTAAAAAACGTCCTTTTGATTAATGTCGTAAATTTGAATATATAAATGTGATAATTCGATGTTTGTTCTCCGTAGTCGGGTAACAATAAATTCCATAACCTTTTTTAATTCTGATTATTTTTATTAATTACAAATTAGTATAAATTTTACTAACTAGTGTTACCATTTCGAGGTACGGGATATATGGCTATTGATGAATTAATTAATTTTATGAAACGGAAAGGTTTTAGAGATACGTTAGAAGTATTGAGTCAGTTCAAGAATTTTAAAACAGATAAACACACGTTCTATAAGGAGCTAAATAAGTTTAGTTACTATAATTCCTTTTTCCGAGTTAAAGACGACCTTATTGATAAGGGTTTAATTGAAATTGAGCTAAATAATAAAAAAAAATACGTTATGCTCACCGAAAAAGGTTTGGATGTCTATAATAAGTTAATCGAAATAAACTCAATGATTAACGGAAAATAAGAATCTTAGTAATTATCAACAATCTCTTATTCTTTTATTTACAATATTTCAATATAATTTACTTTTATTACAAAAAAAATGATTTTTAAAAAATTAGTTGTAGGACCATTAGCAACGAATTGTTATATTTTTGGTTCAGATGTAACTAAGGAAGTTGTTATTATTGATCCAGGGGGAGACGACGATAGAATTATTAAAACAATCGAGGAATTAGACGCTAAGCCTATCGCGATATTATTGACGCATGGTCATTTTGATCATACTCTTAAAGTGGGAAAAATTCAACGACATTATAAGATTCCGCTAATGTACAATAAGAGAGAAATGGAATCCGGGATCTTTTCACATAAAGAAGCTGATAATTGGTTAAAAGAAGGTGATCTCATTGATGTGGGAGATATGAAATTACACGTTCTTGAAACCCCAGGTCATTCACCAGGTTCACTCTGTTTTTATAGTGGCGATGTAAATGAATTTGAAAACCAAAAAATTGATGGAATTCTTTTCTCAGGAGATTTAATCTTTAGACAGAGCATTGGTCGTTCTGATTTTGAAGGAGGAGATCAAAATTTACTTTTTTCAAGCATAAAAAACAAAATAATGAATAACAAGTCACTCACAGACAATTTCATTATCTGTTCGGGGCATATGGGTCTAACGTCAATAGGGTTTGAACGGCAAAATAACATGTTTAAAAATTATTTTCTCTAATTACTAAATTTATGTTTTGTTTTTTCAATTATTAAATAGGATGAGACTATTGACAATTCTTTTGTATGTTTTATAAGAATTATTTTAGTTAATTTCACTTTGATATAAGTGAAAAATCTCTTTTATTTAGCTATAATGTCTAAAATAACTGAATTTTCCAAATTATTATCAAATGATTGCAAGAATAGATAAATAAGATGATAATTTTTTAAGTACATAATATATTATAATAATAAAAATTAGTTTTTTAAACGAAAGGTGAACAATAGTCAGTGATTAATGTTAACGAGGTCAAGGCTATCATAAGAAGATTTGAAGAGAAGGAAGGAGTTCGTGGGGTTATCATTTGTGACTCAACAGGTCTTCCCATTAAATCTAATCTTCCAATAGATCAAACTGAAGAAGTGTCCGCATATATCACCGCCCTCATCGGTAAGTCAGAATCATGTGTAAAAGCTCTTGATGAGGGAGATCTCAATTTTATTCGCTTGGAGACTTCGAAGGGTGAAATAATGATTGCGCGGGAAGAAAAATTGATACTAATAATCTTAAAATAATATAACGCGCAAAAATTTTATTAATATATCTCTCTTTTTATATATTTGATAAATTTAAATTTCTTCAATCTATGATATATTTAAAATGAATTCTTTACTATTTTTAGAAAGGAATTACAAAAATCAATCCAATAAAACATTGTGAAATACGAATGGATAAAAAAGTTCTTGAACAGAAGATGTCTGAATTAATGGACTTAGTGCCTGAATGCGAAGGATTAATCGCGAGCGATCTAACTGGTAATGTATTAGTAGGACAAACTCTCACTGACATGGATCATAAATTGCTTGCTAAACATTGCATAACAATTATGAATGGTTCTAATGCTTTAGGAGAAAATCTTGGGAAAGGAATATTTAAAACAACTACAATAGATTATGAAAATGGGTTTGTGGTAGTAGGTAGTTCAGATAAAGTCGTCATAATCGCACTAGCAGGATTAGATGGAAAGGCTTCATTAAGTCTTATTAAACGTAATTTGATTAAAATTTCAAATATATAACATATATATTTTTATTTCCTCTCTTTTTAGAGATTAAAAAAAATAAAAAATAATTAAAAAAATTATTTATCTTCGTCCCTTAGACCTTTTTCTTTGAGTAATGAGTCAAGATCAGTAGATTCCTTCTTTTCTGGTTCTGCTTCTTTGATTTTTTTCTTAGTGATTTTCTTACTCTCTTTTTCTTTACTTGGCTTTTGTTCTTTCTTTGCTTCTACAGTTTTAGGTGGGATTTCTGAAACGCTAAGGTATTTTCCTCTACGTGTTTTCTTCTTTGCTGGTTCATCAATTGGAGCTTCAATTACTTTCTTTGTCATTTTGACAAACAAAAATGTTACAAAAGCTAAAATCGCAAATATAGAAAATATTATCAAAATGAAATAATCATTCATGTAATCTAACAGTGATTTTTCAAACGTATCGAATGTATCAGATGTATGAATTGTAATTACTTCCTCGGTTAAAAGATTTTGCACGTCTGCTGAAAATGATACCATAAATTGTGTGATTGAAGAAACTTCGACTTCTATGATAATTAATGTTGTATCCCCCGATGAGAATTCATTGAGTAAAATGTAATTAATTTGAGTGATTTGGTTTGGTAAATCTGGATTCACATCAATAGTGATATTGGAAATTTTAACATCATATAATCCTGAATTTTTTATGTTAATGATAAATGTAGTTTTAGTATTTCGATAAATTTGAATCTGTTTCCCTTGAAGTGAAATTGAAATATCTATAACATCTTGTAATAAATCTACGGATATATTATATGGTAAATTTTGGATGTATTGATCCCCAGGCCAAATAAGACGGAATAATAACGTGTCTTCGTCATTTAGGTTTAAAGTATCAATTACAAATAATGTCGAACCATTAATATCTGTGAATTGTGAAGTAAAGTTAACCCATTCACCAGCATCATAATATTGGCAAGTAACATTTTTATTTGCTAATTCAGTTCCAAACTCTGTAGTTAAGGTCGAAGATATATTAAGAAAATTTCCTCGAATTGGATCTTCTGGTGTGACAAGAACATTTCTGAATTCGCTGTTCATATATATGTCAAATGAAGCATTAAATTGGAAATAACTACTCATGAAATTGTCATCATAAATATTTACAATAAATTTGGTCGAATCTGGAATGTAAGTACATTCATCTCTTTCAAAAGGCTTTAATATTGAAGCTCCTGTTATTTTTTCATCATATTTCAGAGCGATAATATATCCTTCTAATATATCTTCAGTGTCATTGATTAAAAGAGAATAGTCGTTACTTTGATAGGTTCCTACTAATTTATCATCGATATATATATCGGTTATCGTTTTTGCTCCCCCTTTTCTCATTGGAGCATTTTGACCATACCACGTCCCATCTAGTTCAAAATCAGGAATTTCAAGTTCAACATTAAATTCTCGAATATCTCCTCCAGAGGGATCTCCTTTTAATTTCAGAGTTTCTACTATTGAAGTCGTTTCATCAATTATCCATTCCTCATTACATAAAGCAACTAATTTTACGTTTATCTTTACATTTAAATCAATTAATTCATGTAAATTTTGAAGAGTCATTCTGAAACTAATTTTTTCAGCAGGATTCAGAATTGTTTCATTTTGTAGAAATGATTTGAGTAATATTGGGATTTCTTCCCCGCTAACATCTAGAATGTATTCTTGATTAACATCAGACTGATTTACAGCATAAAAATTTGGTACGGTTTGATCAGTCGTTTCGTTAATTGTAGCAATTAAAATGGAATAATTATCATAAACCTTATCTACAATTCCACTTAAAATGTTTTTTTCAAGAAGAGGCTCATAAAAGAAGTCTTGTAAGAAAACATCATAAGTATCCATATATATGGTTAATTTTTTACATCCAATTGCTGAACCATTTGTCCAAAAAAATCCCAGATAATATTTACCCAGTAATGGTACAGAGGTATCAACATCTAAAATAGTTACATTATCAAAATCATATATCAAGACATTTCCTTCTTTTACACCTGAATTATCGTCTCTTTGAGGAACGGGATATTTTGAGCTATTACTTGGAAAAAATAAAACAGCACTAGCATTTCCATTTTTGGGGGCATTACCATTTGCACCTTGAATATCCAATTGAGCAGTAATTGAATCACCATACATAAATCCATTTGTCTCCCATGCTTTCCCAGAATAATCAATATAACTATGCATATTATGAATAGCGTTTGGAGATATTAGATCTAATGTGTAGAGTCCACTAACTGCATTTGCAAGGGTTACATTTGTTTTATCAAAATTCGGTAAATCTTCAACAATTGATTCAGTATTGTTATAAATATCTATAGAACTTGGATTTGTAAGGTTAGTTGCATCAAAGTAATTAGGATAAACAAACCAAAATTCAAGAAAATCCCATTGATCAAAATTAACATGATTGCTATTAAAAGTATATTCAAATG
>JAGXNQ010000065.1 GCA_019894955.1 Promethearchaeota archaeon
AGTCAGAGCATTGATTACAACGTAGAAGTAGTTGATATAATAGAAGATTTCAATGAAAAGGTTGAATATTTCATGGTTGCTAAGGGTATTCCACAAGAAAACATATCTGAATTTACATTTTCCCATGACACAGAAAGTAAAGATATTGAAATTATTATTCCAAAGATGTTCTTATTTCAGAATCTCACATACGTGAAATTTGGTTTAGCCATGGACTTACAGACACACATGGCTGATGATATCAATAATGTGAAATTTATTGAAATTTATGAAAAAATGCCAATGCCTACAGCAGCATTAGATTCAATTGAACAAAAAGTCGGAGAATTTGAAAAAGAACAAGACGACTCAGAAGAAGAACAATAATTAAACGCAACTATTCTTTTAGCTATTTATTTTATTCTTAATTGTTTACTATATTCATTTAAGATCAATCGACACACTTCTTTTTCGGGTTCTACACTGCAATTCCAATTAGAAAATTCAGGAAAAGACCCTGGATCTACGACATGTAATTTATTGGTGTTTTCATCTCTCACGATATCTAGATGACCAAACAGCATGCTATAAAAGTTCTTCCATCGTAATGTAATATCTATTAGATCTTGAGTCATTTCTATAGCTTTTACTCGTGCGTGTTCATTTACTAATGGAAGTTTTTCATAGACACATACCTTATTATCTATAAAATAAGAAAGGTAATGAATTCCTTGGATAAATTTTTCTAAATATATTGGACCTCCATCAGTTGATTTTAAATCATCGGAACTTGTAATAAATCTAACACCTCTACTTCCAGAGCCCATTAATGGTTTTTGAATGAAAGGGTAATCAGTTTTCTTTAATTTAGTTTTTAATACATCAACCATGCCCATATAAGTACTTGGTCCTAATAAACCTGCCTGTTTTATTAAATAGTGAGATTCGATACGATTTTTATGTTTATAAGAAAGATTAACATTGGGGATTACTGGAATATTATGAGTATCTAAAAAATACCCTGCATAAAGAAAAAACATGTGTTTCGATTTCATTATGTAAAAATCATTATTTAATAGGGATTGATTGATGTTTAAATTCTCTAAGGTATATAGCTCAACAACATGACCTTCTGATTCCAGAAATTGCTTAATTTTAGCGGCAAACATTTTATTACGTTTTGATAAAATTCCGATTTTCAAATTTCATTTACCTCCTATCTCAAGCTTTTGCCATCCTAATCAAATAATCACCGATTAATTTTGGACCATTTTGTATATAATTGAAATTTGGAGATGAATTGATATCAGTAAGGTAGAAATCACCATTTTCAGATTGAAGAAAATCTAAAGAAGCGATTTTTAAACCAACAGCTTTTATTGCTTTCAAGGCAATCTCGCTCAATTCAGGTATTTCCTTGATCTCTTCTCTAGATTTCATTTTATCAGGGTCGATTAATACGGGTATTTGTTTGTAAAAAAAAAGCTCATCTCCTATACAATATACTTTATATTCCCATTTACTTCTAATAAATTGTTGGTAATACAAATATTGATAATTTTCCTGTCCTCCTTGTGCTTCAAGTAAAGCTCTTTTATCACTAACAGTGATTTTTCCTTTCTTCTCTTTAATTAAAGGATTAAAAGCATAATTTCTTTGATCTCGTATATTTTTAACGATGTAATTTTCAAAAGGGGGATCTTTTCTGATGGGATTCAAAGAAAATTCTGGAACTCTTACTCCAATTTTCCTTAATAAGGTGCTATTTAAAAATCGATTATAGCATAACCATATACTCGTTGGTGAGTTTATTATTGGGATTTGGGTTTCACGATCGATAAGTTTCGCAAAATTTATCACTAAATCCCCTTTTGCTTTCACAATAAATATATCTTCTTCGAAAGTTGTATTTGAGAAGTCAAGCAAGTATCTTTCTTCGACATAGAGATTAATTTTGGCTCTACCTCGCATGTATTTCATAAATTCTTCCACTTTTTTTTCCAAATGATATTCATCTATAATTAATCCAAGCGTTATCAAATAACCAATCTCACATTCTTATAATTCAATACAATGCTTTTTCTAAATCCTATTTATTATTAAATTTCATAGAATTTAAATAAATATTGTGTCTTGTTCTTCTTCCTTTTTTTTAGCTAAAGCGTCAATTTTCGACATATTGTTTTACATATTTACATTAAATCAAAACCTTTTAGACTTATCTCTTAAAAAAATCATAAATAAGGCGTTAGCCTATCAATATATTTATATACTTTGTTTAGTTTATAAAGACTTAAACTGAAAGGGTTGTTTGTTCAAATGGCAAATAATTTAAAAAAAGTTTACATTGGGGCCATTTGTAATAGGGATACTGAAGTTTTAACAAGAATTAAATCTTTTTTGCTTAAAAACTATAATATCGCTCTGATCGATTTCATGAAAACAGGTATAGATTCCTTTAATGCAAAATATCTTGAAAAGCGCTTGAAAAAGTATCCAATTGTATTTTTAATCGTAAAGCTAACAACTCTAAAAGAAAATGAAATTGTATATGAAACCGTGAGACAAGTTTCTCCCAATCTACCCATTCTAAATACCTTAGATTCAGTTAAAATATGCGAAAGCAGGAGAGCAACATTTCAATATATTGAAGAAAATTGCATGAAGGTGAATATTCCAAAGACTTACAATTCTCTCCAACAAGCAAATCATACTTTAAAAAATGGAAATGAAATCATTATCAAACTAGATGCTCATAATATACCAAATTTACCCAAAAATGAAAGAATTATTGGAGTTGCTAAGACACAAGAAGATCTAAAGGTCTTGATAAATGATTATGATGAAAGTGAATTATTTTTACAAGAATATCTCGGAGCATATGATATCGTTAATAAGGTATACGTTATTGGACAATGGATTGTTTCGATTACCTCTCATAATCGATTGAACCAAAATGATAATTTATCACCATTAGAATTAGTGCATATCAGAACTTCTATTGATGAAAAGCTTAAAAGGAGAATCATGAGAATTGGGCGTAAATTGGGCATGACAATTTATGGAGTCGATTATATTAATACCCAAAATGGACCCTTTATTGTTGATATTAATGATTTTCCTAGTTTTCGAAGTATTCCAGAAGGTATTAGTTTGATAGCGGATCATATTTACAATATAATCAGCATGAGAGAACAACTTATTAAGGGCTTATTAAAAGTTAAAAGTCAATATTAAAACAGATTAAGGTTAATTTTCTCTCTTTCCTTGTAAAAACTCAATTAATCTTTCTTTAGCTTCATGATCATCTAATTGTTCTGGAGGGTGTTTGTTAAAAAAAGAACACGCGGATTGTAAAACTCCCCCTACATGTCGATCTTTGGCAATTTTTGACACACGAATACAATCTGCGATTATACCAGCAGAATTATTTCCATCCTCTACGAACATTGTAATATCAACCCTGACGGGAGCGCCTCCAAAAATCCGCCCTTCTAATCTCATGTATGCTTCTTTTTGATTTTTCAAAAAGGGGATATAATCAACCGCAGAAATTTGACAATCGATCTCATCCTTATTTGGTAGTCTAGAAATAACCGCCTCTGTTTTTGACTGTCGTTTTCCTTCTTCATATACTAATCGTCCATCCGGTTTTGGAGTGAGCAAGTTGCAAAAATCTGAAGAACCTCCCCAATCTAGTTGAATTGTTTTATCAAGAATGGCTCCTCGCATTGGAAAAAGGTTCGCTAAAGAACGATGTATTATAGTAGCCCCAATTTGAGATTTAACATCATCACCAATGATTGAAAGATTTAACTCTTCAGCCTTAGATACGATTTGAGAATCTTTAGCAACTTGAGAGGGCATGCCATTAACAATACAGGCGCCCGCTTCTAAAGCAGCATTAGCATAATATTTTACAGCTTCGTGGCATCCTGTTGGAAGGAGAATCACTACTACATCTGCTTTTTTTTCTTTTAATTCATGAACAATATCTGCTTCAACTTGATTTTCATCTAAAGGAATTATATTTTTTATATTGCTGTTTAATCCATCAAGAACAGGCCCTCTAATTACAGGTGCATCCAAAAAATTTGGTTTAAATAATTTCTTATTGCAATTTGGTTCGCGAAATATTGCTTCACTTAGATCTTGCCCTACTTTATTAGCGTTTACATCAATACCTAAAACAAATTCAATATCACTTACCATATATTGCTTAATTTCAGGTAGCAATCCTAAAATTTTATCGGGATTTCTCTTATAGTTTTCTACTCCTTGTATCAGAGCACTCGCAACATCTCCGATACCAATTAAAACTGTTTTGATAGTATTCGCCATAATATTTTCAATTAAAGTATACTATTTAAATCATATTGAAATATTCTATTAAAAAATAAGCCCCCCTTATTAGGATTATGACAATTATAATATTCTTGAATTTATCAAATGATTTCATTGGATAAGAGAATAATGAAATAATATAAAAAAAATAAAAAATAGATTTTATTCTAATTTAACGGTTTCCTTTACCTCTAATTCAACGGTTTCTTTTACCTTCAGGAAGAATGGAATTGATATCAAGAAGAATATGGGACCTAACACGAATATCCAAGGAATTCCAAACAATGTTGCAATAATTCCTCCAGCAAAAGATCCTATAATCTGAGAGAGTGTATTCACGATATTGAAGATTCCTGTAAATTTTCCTCGTTTATCCTCAGGAAGTAAATCTTGAGACCAAGCATTCAGGGGAGTAACTAATGCCAATACTCCAACTAACACAAATGGTAAGCTGATCATGAATAAAATCTTATCTGCGAGAATCCCTGCAAATGGCATTAAACAAAATCCAATACTTACAATCACTATAGACAAAGGAACAAATTTTTTTCGACCAAATTTATCTGCTGCTTTTCCTAAATATATCGTAGCAACGAATACACATGGAAATGCAATTACAATCCCTATTAGTAAATCAAGTGTTCCCAGACCAAGGTCAAAGATAAAGATAAACAAGAATGGCATGACTGAGGAAATTCCTGACTGAAATATCACAAATGCTAAAAGCATTTTGAAAAATTCCTTTTGAGTCCTAAGTTCTGCAATGTTAAAAGTTTGTTTCATTTCTGAAAAGTATTTTTTCTTTTCTGGTAGTTCAGTGACTTTTTTTTCCTTAATGAATATAAATCCAATTATAGAAACGATAATAAATACAATCCCTCCTAATGATAGAAGAATAAAATGTCCTTCTTGTGTGATAATAGTTCCATCCTCACCAGGACGGGGATCAGCAATACCAAATAATAAATCACCTAGTAATAAAAAGGCTACTCCTATTAATAATCCTATATAACTAATTGAATTTATAAGTCCATTTGCTCTCCCTCTTTTTTCAGCCTCTATTGTATCAGGAATTAATGATCTTTCAGCAACTAGAAAAGCATTGGAACACACCCCTATAATAACCACATCAATAATCACACACCACAAATATGCAGTAGAAGACTGACCAAAAAGTGGAAAACCAAGACCATAAAGTACCATCCCGGCTCCAGCTAAAATGCCAAATAATAAGTAAGGTCTGCGTCTCCCAAATTTTGAACGAGTATTATCACTTATCATCCCCCACAAAAACATTGTAATTAGTCCAACAGTTGCAGATAAGGAAACCATTACCGATATATAAAGTTCTGGGAGATAAAGAACGTGATCTAAATATGTATTAAAGTAGTTTTGTTCAAAAAAGAAGAATAAATAATCTCCCATGTACAATAATCCAATTAAAAGGACCTGTCTTTTTAATAATCCACTAAAAGCTTTTTCTTTCATTTTAATTTCCGAATTATAGTTATAAGTAAAAAATAATTAGATTGAATTAATTATTAATCTGTATAAATTTATTTTCTTTATAATTAGTTCATTTGAATTAAAAGAGTAATTAAAATGAATAAAAAGGTAATATTCTCTGCAAGACAAAATCATGAAGTAATTAAACAGGTTATAGATATATTTAAAACTAAAAGTGAAATAGATTTCACCTTCCATGATCCAACAAAACAATTTTTTAATCTCTCTAGAATGCCCAAAGCATTTAAAGAAGCAGATTTGTTCATAGTAAAAGTCAGAAATGATTGTTCTGTTGATTTACTACATTTTGCAAGAATACATGGCATCAAATGTTTACATGACGTTCAAACTGTATCAACATGTAAGAATAAAATAGCTCTTGACTATGCTTTAAGGAGAATCTTTTCCCAAAACAAGTCAAAATTAGGATGCTTTTCTTTAGTTCAATCTTGGAATCAAAGTGCGAAAAAATTAGATCGATTTAAAAAATGGGGTTTACCTAAACTTCCTATAGTAATTAAGAGCCATTCCCAACATGATAAATATAATCGTTTTAATTTCTTGGCAAAGAAATCGGAGGATTTCGACACATTCCACAAACGATATAATCACCTAATTTATTATGATGTCTATATTCAAAAATTTATTGAATGCGATGCTGTAGATAGAAAAATATACGTAATTGGTGATAAAGTATTTGGGATTAAACGAGAAAACCCAATATATCTTTACATGAGAGAAAAGCCCCCTGAAATTGATGTAGATACTATTGAAAGGAAAGAATTTGAAGTTTCAGAAGAAATTAAGACACTCGCAAATATTTTATCAGAAGAGCTTAACCTAAAAATATTTGGTTTCGATTTAATAAAACCAGTAGACAAAGATCAATACTATCTTATTGATTTAAACGACTTTCCTGGTTACCAAGGAATAAAAAATGCAGAAATGATTCTTGCTGATTATCTTTTGGATTATATTAAACAAATATAAAAACTAATTAATAATAAGAATTGGAACGATTATAAAGAAAGCTATCACACCATATATGATGCAGAAATAGCCAAAATTGACTTTACGCGCAACTCTTAATAGAACCTCCATTGTTAAATATCCAATCAAGAAGCTTACCATTGTTATAACCAAAATTGTTGGGATATCTAAGCTACCGAAAATAGAACCTTCTCCAAAAATAATATCAACTCCTATAGATGCTAAAATAACGGGTACAGACATTAAGAAACTTAACTTTAAAGAGTGGTCTTGTTCATAATCTTCGATAAGTAATGTCGATACTGTGACTCCAGATCTAGAAATCCCCGGAAGAATTGCGATCCCTTGGATTAACCCCGCAATAAATGAATCTCGATTCAATTCCTTGTTAGAAACTCCATCTATTGTCTTTCTTCCATATTTCTTTCTATAGACTAATAGTATAATGCCAGTTATTATAAGGAAACCGGATATGAGTAAAGTTAACATATCACCTTGTTCTTCTGAATATGTTCCTAAAACCAATACACGAAAGATAAGGTACAATGGTATTGCTGTTAGTGCTGTTCCCACCGTCGAGAAAACTAGCCAATTTCTTTTTTTGGTAAAATTTTGATCCAATGTTGTTTTATTAGGAATAAAGGATTTGATAATACCATAATAATCTTTACGGAATCTCAATAGTACAGCAAACATGGTACCAAGATGTAACCAAATACTTAAACTATAAGCTTGTTCTGGAGAAATCTCAAGAAGATTTAATGAGAAGATCATGACTTGTCCTGAAGAAGATATTGGTAACCATTCAGTAAGTCCTTGTAAAATTGCAATTATTATATATTCAATCATTTTTTTCACTTATATTTTGTAAATCCTTTAATTATACAATTTTTTATTTCATCCCGTGCTATTCTAAATCCAACTAACCCCTTCATTGAAGGATCATCTATATCACCAAAATCACCGGCGAATTCTTTCAATGTATAAATATCGGTACCATTCTCTGAAACAAAATTGAGAACTTCTTCCTTGTGTTTATTAGTTAGAGTGAGAATTAGGTCAGCTTTTTTAATATATTCAGAATGCCTCTTTAAATCCATTGATAATGATTCATCGGATAAGTTAATTCCCTCTTCTTCCATGGCTAACTTGGCATCAAGCGAAATGAGCATTCCGTCTCTAGCATTCGAAGAGATTCCCCCAGAATAAACATTTACATCAAGATCACTATTCTTAAAAATATATTTCAAGTAACCTTCGGTCATGGGACTTCGTGCTGTATTAACACTACACACAATCAATACAGATTTATATGGAAAATTCTTGATTTTTAGATTCATGGAATGGTTTTAGAAGTTTTTTGATATGTAAAATGAAATAACCTATTAAATTTTAAAGGAATTGAGTAATTTATTCAAAACTTTTTTTCATTACAAATATTATTCCCTTATTCACCATGCTTTCAAGGGCATTTGAGATATTTCCTGAAGGAATATCTATTCCTTTTGTCAAATCTACAATGAAATAGACTTTAAATCCAAAATCTACGCCATCCATTGCTGTAGCAAAGCAACAGTAATCTAGCGCTAGACCACAGATGAAAATTCTCTTGACATTAAGAGATTTAAGATATCCTGCTAAACCAGTTTCTGATTTTTTATCATATTCAATAAACCCGGAATAACTATCAATTTCAGGATGATATCCCTTTCGAATTATAGCATGAGCATATTCTTTTTTCAAATCCTCATGAAATTCAGATCCATTAGTATTTTGAACACAATGATCTGACCATAGAACTGGACCAATTGCTTCTGTTTGGTACTCATCTCCGGGTCGCATTCCTGGATGATTACTTGCAAAGGACAAATGCTCTTTAGGGTGCCAATCTTGAGTTAATACAATAGATGCATAACTCTTGGTAAATATTTCTGCAATGCTATTAATTCCCTCAACAATTTCATCCCCTCCTTCTACAGGTAATGAACCACCGGGAATGAAATCATTTTGCATATCTACAATTATAAGAGCATCATCATGAAATAGAGAAATGTCTTTTTCTATCATTAAATTCTCAAAGTCCATTTTGAACACCAATTAATACAATATTTGTAGAATTATTATATTTATTAAAAGTTTAATTTATAGAATAAATAGAGTAATACTTGAACCTAAAATGCAGGTCCTAATTGATGTTCTTATGTAATTTGATTTTAAAGGTAGCTCCTTTATTTCTTCCTTCTGATTCGGCCCAAATAGTTCCTTTGTGTAAATCTATGATTTCTTTTGAGATAAATAACCCCAATCCAGAACCCTCAATATCAACATCCAGTTGCTGACCATATCTTTCAATTTTACCGAATTGTTTAAATAATTGACCCATATCATCTAATGTCAATCCAACTCCATTATCTTTAACGGAAAGACAAACAAATTCCTCATTTTCTTCTAAAATTACCTCAATTACACCATTCGGAGGGGTATTTTTAATCGCATTCGTTAAAATGTTTACTAATACTTGTTCTATCCTTATTTTATCGATTTTAATAAAATTTTCTTTGGGCAGTGTAAGTGTAATGTCAAGATCACGCTCATTCAAGAGGTAAGCTAAATCTTCTATACATTCTTTAATAACTTCTACTAAATTTTCTTCATGTAGTTTCAAGGTCAGTTTATGATGTTCAATTCTTGATATATCAAGTATATTTTCAATTAAAAGTTTTAACCGCTCTCCTCCCTTATAGATCATTTCTATAAATTCTAAAGCGTCGCTACTTGCTGTTTTACCATAGAGGTTCAACAGTATCTGAGCACCCCCATAAACTGAATTTAATGGTGTTTTTAATTCGTGAGAAACTCGAGTTATGAGATCTGTTTTCATTTTATTAAGTTCTAATAATCTTTTATTTTCTGTTTTAATAATCTCCTCTGCCTTAATTCTCTCAGTTATATCTTGGATTATTGATTCGATTATTATTTTATCTCCTATATTTATAATTGAATTTTGAAGAAGGATCCATAATTTATTACCAACCCTATTTTTTGCTTTCAAACTTATTGGTTTTTGGATTATCCCATTGAACATTTTTTTAGTTCTAGTTTTAATTATGGATATTTGTTCTGGTTCAAATATGTCAAAAGAGTGAAAATTTTTACCAATCGCCTCATGTCGAGGAATACCAAAAATTTTCTCCACGGCATTATTTTGGTCTAATACAATTCCAGTTGAGTCTGTTACGACAATAGCATTTGGTGAATTTTCAAACAGATGTCTATATTGATATTCAGACTCTCTTAGTCTTTGTTGAGCGATTTTTTTATCTGTTATATCTTTAATTGATGTTATAAAACCAATTATATTCCCATTATCATCATAATAATTTTTAGAGGTACTCGCCAACCAAATATAATTTTTTTGATTATCTAAAATTCTAAACTCTAAAACTTTATCAGGACTTGACTTTTCTAAAATCGTTTTTTTAAAAAAAGACGTTATTTCTTGAACATCTTCCTCATGAACATACTTAAAGAAGTCACTTGTCTCTTTTATTTTTTTTTCCTTCAATTTCAATATTATTGATAATTGAGGAGACACATACTGTAATTTTCCATTTAGATCTATTATTACAATAGCATCTTTTGTATTCTCTATGATATTTTGAAACTTTTTTTCAGATTCTTTTAACATTTTCTCAGCTTCTTTTTTCTCAGAAATATCTTCCACTATAACTTGAATATGTTTCTTTTCGCCTATATATACTATTTTAGCTTGAATTTTCATCCAATCAGGTTTGATTTTTGGACTGTTTACATGAATTTCAAAAGGATCTAAATATTCATCTATCAAGACTTTTTTGAACATTTCAGCTAAAGAACTTAGATTTTTATTTCGCATGATATCGAATGTGCTAAAATTCTCACCAATTAACTCTTCTTTAGTATAGGACACACTCTCTAAAGCAGTTTGGTTTAAATCCAAGATATTCCCCCTAAGATCTACTAGAAAAATCATGTATGGTGAATCCTCAAAGAGATTTCTATATTTTTCTTCTGATTCTTGTAGCTTTTGTTCAGCAATCATTTTATCTGTTATTTCAATTGACATTGCTAAAATTGCAGGTTTACCTCTATAATTGATAGATTTGGAAAATAACTCAATCCATCTAATTTCACCCGTTTTTCTGAGTAATCTATATTTATACTGTTCAATTACGTTCTTATCACCAGCTTCTTTTTTTTTAGCTTGATTAAGAACAAATTCTTTATCATCTGGATGTATCATTTTCAAAAATTCATAGGGTTTCCAATTTTGAATTTCCTCAGAAGAATATCCATTTATTTCCATTACTCGTTTATTCCAATACTTAATTAATCCATCTTGTATTATTGCCATGCTCATAAATGACTGATTAGAAATATTCCTAAATTTTTCTTCAGATTCTTCAAAGTATTGACTTGATTTTTTTTTCTCTGTAATATCTCGTAATACTGTAATTATTTGGGTGACTTTACCATTAGTGAGAATTGGTATTTTTCTCGTCTCTACATAAATTGAATTACCATCAAGATCAATGCATTCTTCTTTAGTCAAATTTTGCCCCGACTCAAAGACATATTTATATTCATCAGCAACATCATTTGGAAGAAACGGAAAGATTTCAAAAGGAGTTTTACCAATTACTTCAGAATTAATGCCGTATAAATTGATCCATTCTTTAAAAGTAGTATTAGCTAATATAATTTTTAGATCGTTATCGATGACTTGTATTGGATCTCCTATCGATTCGATTACTTTGCGATAGTGTTGTTCCGATTCTTTGACCTTTCTTTCAGCAAGAACTTCATGTGAAATATCCCTAATAACAATAATATGCTTGGTTTCATCATTTTGATTGAAAATCACTCCTTTAGCTGAAATATAAATAATATTACCGTTTTTATGTTTCAATCTTAAATTAAATGAATGAGACTTGTTATATTGAACAGGAGGTCTCATCATATTAATGAAGGATTTTAAATCATCTGGAAGTATAATTTCAATAGCTTTTCTACCAGTAAGTTCTTCAGGAGTATATCCTAGTATTTGAAAGCTTTGAGGGCTAATATAAGTAAAATTACCATTGAGATCCATTTCTATGATAAGGTCTAGTATATTATCTATTATGGTTTGTAATCTTTCATTATGACTAGTAAAATCATGTTTTTGATTCTTAATCATCTATCATCATCCTTCTATCTAAAATTTCTTTAATTCGGGTGTTATAATACCATCGATTCTTTATTTGGGTAAGATTTATACTTTTAAGTATATCTCTGACTATAAATTTTTATTGAACAAATCCAAGTAAGGCATAAAAAGATTTATACAATAATTATCGTTATCGCGATAATTATGTTAATGTTATGAAGTTATAATAATACTAATTTATAATCCTAATGTTCGTTAATTAGGTACGAAATTCGAAGTAAAGTTTACATATAAAAAAAATTTATTTAGAAATTCAATTAAAAAGCAAACATAATAGAAAAATTCAAGTAGAAAACGCTTTAAAAAAAAGAATGGCAAGGATTTGGAAGGGAAATCCGATAGAAATAGAAGACAAAACAGGGCGAAATCCAATTAGTTCCCCTCGTCTTGATGATTCTTGCCATGTATTTTAAGATAGCTTACAAGAATTTTGCTGTACTCTATCACTTGACGCAATACTTGGGTTTTGATCCTTATTCTTTTACAGCTCAGAGTGATGCTGATATTGCTAATAGCAAATTTCGGCTTCATCATTATTTAGCAAACGTGTTCAGGAAGATGTCATCGTATCTGGAAGACGTAACATTAGTCATGGACATATTACATTATCCCACTGGAATTTATGAGACATTAAAAG
>JAGXNQ010000066.1 GCA_019894955.1 Promethearchaeota archaeon
ACTTACGAGACCGATGTCCTCTTAAAGAAGAATTTATTGGTGAAGGTATTGATATAGCTTTCATAAGAGAAAATACAGAAGGCCTATATGCTAATAAAGGTGCTGTTCTAAATAATGATCAAGCTGAAAACTTGATGGTTTATACCCGTAAAGGATGTGAAAGAATAATAAAATATGCGTTTGAATATGCCCAACGCTTCAAACATAAAAAAGTCACTTCTGTTGATAAAGCAAATCTTTTAAGTCCCAGTAAATTATGGCGACAGATTTTTCATGAGATTGGAGATGAATATCCTGCCCTCCTAAAAGAGGATATTTATGTAGATGCGTTTTGTCAATGGTTAATCAGAGCACCTTATAAATTTCAATCAGTTGTTACAGGTAATTTGTTTGGAGATATTATTAGTGATGAGGGCGCTTTTCTCATGGGGAGCTTAGGAATGGCGTCAAGTGGTAACATTCATCCTGGTAAAGTATCAATGTATGAACCTATCCATGGTTCTGCTCCAGATATTGCGGGAAAACAAATTGCTAATCCGATTGGAACGATTCTCAGCGTAAAACTAATGATACAAGAATCCTTTCAATCAATTCAAATTGCACAAGAAATAGAAAACTCAGTAGAAGAAGCTCTAAAACTTGGACGCACTATAGATATTAAGAAAGAAGGAATAAATACATTGAATACATCTCAAATGGGAGATTTGATTGTTCAGAAAATAAAGGAAAAGTTAAAGAAATAATATCGGTTATTTTAAGACTTTTGATTGCATTATTGCATTGAGCATCAGTTTTAGATCATTGTATATTTGCGTTCTATAATCTTCACCAATCTTCAGAAAAAGAACAGACACTAATTTCTCTTCCAAGTCACCTTCAATTTGAAATTCTTCCAATAATCTCGACCATTGATGACCATCAGATACCCTAATTCCAACAATTACTACTCGTTTTTGCCTGATTTTTTGTATTATTTTAAGGAGGATATTCTTCCATTCTGGTTCCACATGTTCTTTTTCCCTTGCATCAAATATGACAAAAGCAGCATCAGAGTTTGCCAGATTAAAATTATCGTATAAAAAATTGTTTAATATCAAACCATTATTATACGCATACAAACGTTCAGAATTGCTTTCTTTTACTTTTGAGTATTCACCTAATTGGTCAAGTTCAGAAATTACTTGGAATCCTGGACTCCAGGTCATACCTGGACCGGGAGTTATGAAAGATAATTCTAATATGAAAGTTTGTTTTAAAATTTTATTTATTTCATCTACAACTTGTTGGTTGATAACATCTCGTTCCTTTTGCTTAGTTCTCAGTAAATAATGATATGCAATTAATTTAAATGCATCTCCTACATTTTCGCCATTTTTTGCGCTAGTCTCGATATAAGAGACCCCCTCAGGAGATAGATTATTTGCTAATTCAAGTCCTTCTTCACGTGTTACAACACGTTGTTCTTTCAAATCTAATTTATTACCAACTAATATAACAGGAATCTCTCTATCTTCAATGAAATCAGTCAGTTCTTGATACCAAACAGAGATATTTTCAAATGTGGAACGCTTTGTTAAATCATAAACTATGAAAGCGGCTTCCGCTCCGCTATAATATATCTTTCTAAAACGTTTAAAGAAAATCTGTGCGCCTACGTCCCATAATGTTAGATTTAAACTATTTCCTTGAAATTCGAAAGAATGTGCTAAAACATTTAAACCTATGGTGGCTCGATAATCTGTGAGAAACTTATTTTCGACATATTGCCTTATGAGAGACGTTTTTCCAACTTCATGATCTCCAACAATAATGAATTTAAAGGTATAGCATCCCTTTTCCGAAGATTCTTCGATATTACAAATTTGATCTTTTAATTTAATATGTCTTTTTACTTCTTCATCAAAATCCGGAATTGCAAGTTGAATTAGATCTCCATCTTCTGCGGTGAGAATTTGGGCTGTTTTTTCAGCAAGAAAATAGGCATAGGGAGAGATCTTATCAACAGATGCCATGCTTTTTAATATTAAACTTAATATCCTTTCATGGTCTATCGAAATGAATAAAAGTCGATATTCATTTGTATCGAAACTTCCCGTTCCAAATTGTCTAAATGAGTACTCATCTCTGATTCGAGACAAAAGAGGATTGACTAATGTGGTTAATACTGAAACGAGTTCAATATCTATCCCTTCTCTTTTATCTCCAGCAATAACTAAACCTTCAAAATCTGATACAATTATTGCCTCTACATCAATAAATTTCTCCAAAAAACTCCTAAATAATTCAGAAAAGAGTTTATTTCGATTAATCACTATATTACCGCTTCATTCTTGTCAATTTTGTATAAAATATTCTATAACTATCTTATTAGTAACAGATCACATTTTTAAATATGTAGATTAGGAGATATAAATTTACCATATTTTGCAGGTTTAACTATCTAGAATTGCACTTAACATAATTTGCAATTGGTCATAAATTTCTAAGCGATATTCCATTCCTATCTTGAAAAATAAGACTGAAACCATTTTTTTTTCTAAATACTTGTTTATTTCAAAATCTTCAATAATATTTGACCAATCTGTTTTTTCAGAAACTCTGATTCCAATTAATGCCACTTTATTTTCATTCAACTGAGCAACAATATTAAGAACTACTTCTTTCCATTTAGAATCTATTTTTTCCTTATCTCTTGCATCAAAAATGATAAAAACTCCATCAGAATCAGAAACATCGAAAGAGTCATAAATAAAATTCTTAACTATTAAACCATTGGAGTACTCGTAATTACGATTTTCTTTATCATCTTGAACCTTTTCACATTCACATAATTCATTAGTTTCATTCAAAATTTGTAAACCTGGACTCCAAAAGGGATTTTCAGTAATAAAAGAAATTCTAAGTTTTCCCTGTTGCTTTAAAATAAGATTGATCTGATTCATAAATTCCTGCTTAACTTTTTCTTCTTCTATAGCTTTACTTCTTATAATATAGTGATAGGCAATTAGGCTAAAAGCATCTTCTATGTTTTCACCAGTTAAGGCACTTGTCTCAATATAAGATATACCCCCCTCAAATGTTTCATTAGCTAATTCATTCACTAATTTAATCGCAAATTGATAATCGATTTTTCGGGTTCCGGATAAATCAGACTTATTTCCAACAACAACTATCGGAATTTCTCTGGAACCAATGAGTTCTTTTAATTCATTGAACCATTTTTTAATGTTGATAAAAGAATCTTTATTAGTTAAGTCAAAGACTATGAAACTGGCTTGAACTCCTTGATAATATGTTTTTCTAAAGCGTTTAAAAAATTCTTGTGCTCCTATATCCCATAGTGAAAAAATGATTTCATTACCGTAAAATTCAAGCTTGTGAGTCAATATATTTAATCCAATAGTCGCACGATAATCTGTAGCAAATTTATTCTCAACAAAACGACGTATTATACTTGTTTTTCCTACCATGTGATCCCCAATTATAACAAATTTAAACCGGTATCTACCTCCAGAATCTAATCTCATTTGATATATCTGATCTTTAATCTTTCTTGAATCTGAATCTGGATCTAATTCTACTTGAAAATTAGGAATGGATATTTGGATATTATCTCCTTCACTGCCAAATACAATTTGAGCAACTTTTTCTGCGAGAAAATAGGCATAAGGAGAAATCGAATCAACTGAACCAATATTACTTAGTACGATACTTAAAGTTATGTTTTCATCGATCGAAATAAATAATAAGCGGTATTGGTCAGTATCAAAGGAACTACTAGTCCTAAGTTTGAATGCAAATTCATCCCTAATGCGTTCTAAAATCGGATTGATCAATGCCGTAAGAACAGAAATTAATTCAATATCTACATCTTCTCTTTTCTCACCAGCAATAACAAACCCTTCTCTATCGGAAACGATTACAGCTTCCAAATGCGGGTCAATTTCTAAAAAATTTTTAAATAAATCTGAAAATAATTTTTCTTTGGGGATCGCCATGTTTTATCGAATAAAATGAATTTATTAGAATGAAGTTTTAAGATTTATGTAGGTCATTAATAACAGTATTAATATAATACTTAATTAAAAATTTTGCTGATAAAAATGGTTAATTGCATCATTTGTCACATGATGATAATTGAAGGTATTGATGATAAAGAGACTTGCCCAAATGATCACCCTGTTCATGGAAGTTGTTTGATTGAATGGTTAATAAAATCAAATACATGTCCCTTATGTAGCGAACCTTATTCTCCAGATGTAATTTTAAGATTCGAGGGTTATGTAAAACAAAAAAACCAAGAAAAAATGAATAAACTTGAAAATCAAATAAAAACCGAGCAAATGGGTAAGGTCAACACGATAACAGAAAAAGTAATTTTCTTAAAAAGTATAGAAACAATAGAAAGATTAGTTGAGAATCAAGAATATAACTTAGCCCTAGATAATTTAGACTCTTTGGGTGAATTTCCCTTAACAAATTATAAGGGTCAGCAAATTGCGTTCTTAAAAGGTAAAATAAATTTCTTGAGAGAACGATATGACTTGGCTATTAATCAACTTTTTAGATTAGTAAAAGAAAAATTCGATTTTCCAGATGGTTTTCTTTATTTGGGGAAATCTTATGAAGCACTTGGGTTGAACGATAAAGCTAAGTGGGCATACGAGAGAGCAAAATAATAGAGTTAAATAACTTCTTACTTTATTCATATTATGAAACCTATTTGTTTGACAATTGCTGGTTCAGATCCAACATCTGGAGCAGGGATTCAAGCAGACATAAGAACATTTGATAGAATTGGGGTACATCCTTTTTCTGCTATAACAGCTCTTACTTATCAAACTGCAACTGAATTCATAGGATATACCAGTTTATCAAACAGCTTAGATCAACAATTAGAGGTATTATTTGAAGCTTATCCAATAAAAGTGATAAAAGTAGGAATGATTCCGGATAACAAGGTACTTGAAATCATAAATCATTATATCAAAACTTATAGTTTAGATGTCGTACTTGATCCGGTTTCAATTTCAAGTGTTGGAAATCGATTGTCAAGCGAAGGTTTAGAATTAGAAATGAAGCGAGATTTGTTTCCTTTAGTTAAAATATTGACACCAAATATATATGAAGCAAGCTTTTATTCAAATATTGATATTTCATCCTTCCAAAACATTGAGCTAGCTGAAAAAGCGGGGAATATATTGCTTGATATGATAATAACACAAGAAGATTTGCTAAAAAATGAAAAAGCGGTTATAATCAAAAGTATTCCTAAAAATGAGCACGATCTAATTGATCTCGCTTGTTTATACCATAAAATTGAATCTAATTATGAAAAATCTATTTATATTTTTAACAAAAGAAAACTGAACTTAGAGGGAAATATACATGGAACAGGATGTGTCTTTTCTTCTGCGATTGCTGCTTACCTCGCAAAAAAATTTTCCCTACTAAAAGCTATTGAAATGGCAGAAACATTTTTTGATGAAAAATTTCAAGGATTTATTGAATTACCATCGGGGGGTAGTTTATTGGATTTAACTAGATCTAACGATAAAATTAATGTAATAAATCAAGTAAAAGAGATTTATAATTATATATCAAATAAAAAAGAATTTTGTAAATTAATCCCTGAGGTCAGAATGAATATTTCAGGAGCACTTCCGAATGCAAAGAATAAACAAGAAATTGCAGGAATAGATGGTAGAATTTCGATTGTAAATGATTTTCCTCACAAATGTGGAGAAATTAAATTTGGAGCCTCAGATCATACGGCTAGATTAATTCTTACTGCTAAAGAATTTGATAATACGATTAATTTTGTTATAAATTTAAAATTTGAACAAAAGTGGATTCCCTTAATTTCGTCTCACACTGATTTAAAACTTCAAGAGATAATTCGAGAAGAGCAACCTGATAAAGTGAAGAATAAGGAATTTTCTACAATGCAATGGTTAATAAAAAATAGTGTTGAAAAATATGGAACAATTCCAGATATAATTTGGGATTCCGGTTCAGTTGGAAAGGAGCCTATTATCAGATTATTTGGAAGAGATTCAAAGGAAATGATAGAAAAGTTGGGCAAAATTATTACCGCTATCTGATTTAATTCTATTTTAAAGTCCAACCGGACGCAATTTTATGAGCTAAAAGGAGTTGTTCGGGAAGTCTAGAACGTATCGCAAATTTTTTTAAAAATTGAACTGCTAGCTTTTTCTCAATTCCTTTAATCTGAAAGAAAACTTTCTTTTCGCCTACAGGAGTTAAAGTTGAAAACTGAGGACCAGCTCTTTCAATGATCGATTTCCTCTTCTCAAAATCAGGTAAATTCGTTATAGCATCTAAAAAATTACCTTTTGGATTATTTTCAGTAACCGCGATTACGGGAGTGTCTAAGATTTTATTAATCATTTCAATATCCAACACATTAAATCCCCCTGTAGTTATTCCATGAGTAACTATGATTTGAAACTGATCTATAATAGGTTTTAACTTTTCAATTACCATTTCAGTAGAATTTAGTCCATCTACATCGATTGAGGCATGATCAATTCGCTCTAATAAAGTTCCACGACAGAAGACAAAAAATAACTCAGTAGTGAGATTATCTCTTTTATGAGGTGCATCATCAATCCCAACAACAAAAATTCCATCTTTAATCAGCATTCTGATTATTAATTCTATTTGATCTATTAAATCTAATATTGCTTTAAATTATCTTCTTTGAAGCTTTTTTATCCAAGGCGTCTTGTAAAATTTTGATTGCACAAAATTCACCGCACATTGAACACACATCATCATCCATATCTCCATTGCGATAGTGAATTTCTCTAGATAATTCGGGATCTATAGATTGGTTAATCATTTCTTCCCAATTAAGATTTTTTCGCGCAATATCCATTTTATAATCCCAATTAGATGCTCTATCCCCATATTTTGCTATGTTTACAGCATGTGCTGCGATTTTAGAAGCGATTACGCCCCTTTTTACTTCCTCTAGGTTTGGGAGTGCTAAGTGTTCCGATGGTGTAACATAACAGAGATAATCAGCTCCTGCTAATCCGGCCATGACACCACCTATCGCACTAACAATATGATCATATCCGGGAGCGATATCAGTAACTAGAGGGCCTAAGACATAAAACGGAGCTTGATCGCATAAAGATTTCATGATTTTTATATTTCTCTCTACCTCATGTGCTGGGATATGTCCTGGTCCTTCAACCATAACTTGGACGTTTCTTGCTCGTGCTCGTTTAACTAATTTAGAAATTTCAATCAATTCTTGAATTTGAGCATGATCTGTTGAGTCAAATATGCTACCAGGTCTCATCCCATCTCCAAGAGATAAAGTAAAATCATATTCCTTGGCTAATTCTAATAAATAATCATATTGACTATTGAAAGGATTTTCTACTTCATTTTCTAATATCCACGCTGCGAGGAAGGTACCTCCTCTTGAAACAACTCCCATCATTCTCGGATGTTCTTGTAAATATTCAACGATTTGTTTTGTAATCCCAACATGTATTGTAAAAAAATCGACTCCTTCCTTTGCTTGTTCTTCTACTACATTAAAAAGATCATCTTCATCAAAATTAATGATTGCACCCTTTTTCTCAAGAGCCCTTAATGCAGACTGATAAATGGGAACTGTTCCAATTGGAACTTTAACTTCGGTTAAGATATTTTTACGAATATTTCTTACATCTTCTTCAGTTACACCTGTGCTAAGATCCATTACAGTGTCAGCTCCAAATTTCACTGCAATTTTAGCTTTATCAAGTTCCTCTTCAATATTGCACACCTTCTTGCTTGAACCAATGTTGGCATTAATCTTTACAAGCAAACCTTCACCAATACCAAGTGGATTTGTATCCCTTCTATTAGATTTGGGTATTACAATACGCCCATTAGCAATTCCTTTCCTTATGAATTCTACTTCCAATAACTCATTTTTTGCTACAATTTCCATTTCTTTGGTAATATTGCCGTTTTTTGCAGACTCCATTAAAGTAGACACGATTTGAGACCTTCCTAAATTCAACTAGTTTATTCTATTGTAGAATAATGGACTGAAAATTATATTCTTTTGTTTTATAAAATAAATGAGTATAATCTTCGTAAGTATAATTTTAAAAAAAGGTAACTTACTTATTTTAGTAGGTAAAAAATTTTTAAATCATGAATGAGAGAATAAAGAAATTACGGACTCAAAGTCGGACTGCAATTCCTACTGTTTCTTTGGAACGTGCTTTATTGATTACGGAATTTTATAAAAAAGAAGAGGTTCAAAAATTATCAGTCCCAGTTGCTCGCGCAAAAGCATTTGAGTATATCCTTAGAAATAAATATATAGATATTAATGACGGTGAACTTATCGTAGGAGAACGAGGACCTAAACCAAAAGCAACTCCGAGTTATCCAGAAATATGTTGTCATAGTCTTCAAGATTTAGAGATATTGAACTCTAGAGAGAAAATATCATTTAAGGTATCTGAAGAAACTAAAAGTCAAGCGGAAGATATTATTATCCCATTCTGGAAAGGTAAATCAATTAGAGAAAAAATTTTCTCTCAAGTTGATGAGGCATGGATTGAGGCTTATGAAGCAGGAATTTTCACTGAATTCATGGAACAGAGAGCTCCAGGTCATACAGTTGCGGGAAAAAATATTTGGCATATGGGATTTTTAGATTTTAAAAAAGAAATTCATAAGAGTATGAAAAATTTAGATTTCTCAAAAGATCCACAAGCACCTGCAAAACGGGAGCAATTAGAGGCGATGAATATAGCTGCAGATGCGATCATGATGCTTGCTAAAAGATATTCTAATTTAGCTTCAGAATTAGCTGAAAAAGAATCCGATCCAAATAGAAGAAAAGAATTAGAAATGATATCTAGCATCTGTTCACACGTACCTTCCAACAATCCAAGGACTTTCTGGGAAGCTTTACAGCATTATTGGTTCATTCATTTAGGTGTTATTACGGAATATAATACTTGGGACTCATTTAATCCCGGTAGGCTTGATCAACATCTTTATCCTTTCTATTTGAATGATATTTCAAATAATAGAATCAATAAAGAACAAGTGATAGAGCTACTTGAAGCCCTCTGGATCAAATTCAACAATCAACCCGCCCCCCCAAAAGTAGGAGTTACTGCTGAAGAAAGCAGCACTTATACCGATTTTTGTAATATTAATTTAGGAGGATTGAAAGAGGATGGGACTGATGGAGTTAATGATCTGTCTTACATTTTATTGGATGTCATAGAAGAAATGCGTATCTTGCAACCAGGTAGCAACGTTCAAATCAGCAATAACACACCAGACAAATTTCTTGAGCGAGCGCTTGAAATTATAAAAACGGGGTTTGGACAACCTTCAATTTTTAATGCTGATGCGATTATTCAAGAGTTATTGAGACAAGGAAAATCCACTGTTGACTCACGAAATGGTGGTACCAGCGGATGTGTCGAAACTGGAGCTTTTGGGAAAGAAGCATATATATTAACTGGATACTTTAACTTAGTGAAAATTCTTGAGATAACGTTGAATAACGGAATAGATCCCTTATCAAAAAAACAAATTGGATTAAAAACGGGAGATCCTGCATCATTTTCTACATTTAATGAGCTGTTTAAAGCCTATTCAGATCAAGTTAAGCATTTTATAGATATTAAAATTAAGGGCAATCAAATAATCGAGAAGATATGGTCTCAAAACCCAGCTCCTTTTCTTTCTATAATTATTGATGATTGCATTAAGAAAGGAAAGGATTACAACGATGGGGGGGCAAAATATAATACCTCTTACATACAAATAGTGGGAATGGGTTCAATTACAGATAGTCTTTCTTCATTAAGGTACAATGTTTATGATAAGAAAATTATTTCAATGAATGAATTGATTAAAGCGTTAGAAAGTAACTTTAAAGACCATGAAGATATTCGACAGAAATTTATCTCGCGCACACCGAAATATGGGAATGATAATGACTTTGCGGATGATATTTTGGTAGAAGTTTTTGAAATGGTATATAATAACATTGATGGACGTCCTAATGGACGAGGTGGAGTTCATCGCATAAACCTTCTTCCTACAACTGTTCACGTTTACTTTGGGAAAGTAACAGGTGCAACTCCAGGCGGTCGAAAAGCATTCACACCTCTTTCTGAAGGAATTTCACCAGTTCAAGGAAGAGATATAAGAGGACCTACTGCAGTATTAAATTCTGCTGCAAAAATTGACCAATTAAGAACAGGAGGTACATTGTTGAATCAAAAATTCACCCCTCAAATACTTTCAACAAAATCTGGTATCGAGAAACTTATTAAACTTATAAGGGGATATTTTGAACTAAACGGACATCACATTCAGTTTAATGTGGTGACAGCTAATATTTTGAAGAGTGCTCAGATAAACCCAGAAGAATATCAAAATTTAATAGTTAGAGTAGCAGGCTACAGTGATTACTTTCTGAATCTTGGTTTAGACCTTCAAAATGAGATAATTTCAAGGACAGAACACAATAAATTTTGAATTTTGTGAATCTAAAAAGTCAAAAATGAAATGCCATTTTGTTATGTAAACATTAAATAGAGATCTAAATATATTTTTGGAGATATTAGAAAATGGTTAATAAAGGATTGAATAGAACAATTAAATTTTTACTTCATAATCGTGAAGTAGAAGCAATAGATAGAATAACACGCGAACGTGAGACAATGGAACACATGACAAATATGATCCAACTTCCCGAGGATGCTGAAGTTAATAAAGAGACTATTGAAGGAATAGATGCTACTTGGTTGGAGACTCCTGGAAGTAATAAGGATCATGTACTTTTATATCTCCATGGAGGAGCGTATGTCATGGGGTCGTTTAAATCTCATAAAGATCTTGTTTATAGATTATCAAAAGAATCAAAGTGTAGAATTATAACAATAGAATACGGATTAGCACCAGAACACCCTTATCCAAAAGGATTAAATGATGTAGTTACAATTTATAAATGGTTAATTTCTGAAGAGAAAATTAAACCTAATAACTTAATTTTTGCAGGAGATTCAACAGGTGGAGGATTAACATTAGCTACCTTGTTAAAACTACGAGATTTGGGAACACCATTACCTGCTGCAGGAGTTTGCATATCTCCTTGGACTGATTTGGCTTTTACGGGAGAGTCCTATTATGATAGAAATATCAGCGATCCTGCAATCACGCTTGATGGGTTAATGTTTGATGCAAAGCTTTATCTTGGTGATAATGATCCTAGAAATCCTTATATATCACCGGTATATGGTGATCTAAGCGGATTACCACCTTTATTAATTCATGTAGGTTCTGAAGAAAAGCTATTAAACGATTCTACTCGAATATATGATAAAGCTAAGGAAGCTGGTGTGGACGTGACTTTGAAGATTTGGCAGGATATGATTCATGTATTCCAAGCTTATGCAGTTCTCATTTCTGAAGGTCAAGAATCAATTGTAGAAATAGGCAATTTTATCCAAAAACACATTAACTAACTAATTTTTAATATCCTATTTTTAAATGTTTTAAGAGTTCTACCAGAGATTCTGTAAGATTATATTCTTTTAGTTTATTGAAATCTACAAATTTCGCATCTAAAGCGTCAGAATCAGGAATGGGAGCTTGATCTATATTTCCATCGACTTGTTCTACAAAATAATTAATAAGAACGTAATGATATTCGATCCTTCCCTCTTCATCATACATAATTTTATCAATTATTCCCGCTAACCTCGACACCTTAACTTTAAAACCTGTTTCTTCAAATCCCTCTCTTTCAGCTGCGACCTCAGTTCTTTCACCAAGTTCTAAATGTCCCCCAGGTATCGCCCAATATCCTGCATCTGGATCGAATTTTCGCTTAACCAATAATAATTTTTCATTTCGTACAAGTAAGATACCCACCCCAACATGAGGTCTAATTGGATATTTACGAGTATCAAAAACACTTAATTTTTCTTGGTCGACCATTATGGACATCCCTACTTTAAAATAAAATCAAAATTTTGAATAATAACTATTATAATGGAATAAATGTGGTAATCTTAGTATATTTTTGAATTCTGTGAATTTATGGGAGAATCTTCCCAACCAGACTGCAAATCAATAGAATTATATGTGTAAATCTCTTCTTTTTTCATACATTAACGTTTTTGAATGTAAAGGCGATTTTCAAATGAATATATTAAATCTAATAAAAAAACAAAGAAAACTGAATATTTTAGTATTTTTATACATCATTACACTAGTATTTTCATCATTTATCACTGTTCTGAATGGCTTTTATGCTAATGACACCTTAAGCACGATGAATCTTAATTCGAACTCTGATGATACATTTATCTATTCCATAAATGGTAAAAATTACTTAGCAACATATAATACCGCTGAGGATATAGAAGTAATACAAAAAGGAATAAATTCGCAATCAAAAAGATCTAATTATAAATCTAATCTCATTATTGATGGTCATGGCACTGGATATGTATCACCTTCTTCTGAAGATTTAAAATCTCTTATTGGCAAAATATCGCTTTTAGATGTGGTCAAAGAGGATGGTCAGAAGTATAGCGCCTCTGCAGATCTTTCTAC
>JAGXNQ010000067.1 GCA_019894955.1 Promethearchaeota archaeon
CTCCTAATCCGCAATTCAGCACATAATTTTGAGGAAATTAGCACCTTTATTTATCATCCCAATTACTGAATTTAAGAAATCAATTAAATCATTGATTATTAAAATGTAATTTGTGAGAACGATTAAATAGGAATTTATCATACTATTAAATAGTCAAATATCCAAGTGAAGAATTATGAGTATGGAGGATTATAGATTTTCAACATTTTTTTTGACTGAAGAAGAGATTCGCAGAAAAGTGAAATTGGGTTTGATGAGAGGTTCAGGTATTGCAGAAGATCCATTCTGATATTTTTTATGAAAATACAGATAGAGTTCTAATACGAAAATCAACTAAAGTTGTTTCATCTGAAGATAAATCTAATGAACTTTAAAAAAGTCTTTATTGTCATTGTTCCAAAATGCCAAAAATTGGTCTAATACCCCCAAAAAAAATTCGATATTTTCCTTCAGAATCCCCTCCCAATAAAGATACACGCAACCTCCTCAGCAATCATGAAATCAACCCCAAGACCAAGGCAGAATGATTAATTCTCGTCTCGCCACTATCGTATTCCGTTTTTTCCGCCGAAAATGCATCATCACTTTCTCGAATTATACATGCATGTCGACGAGTTTTATCATTAATGTCAGTTTTGCGTTCTTCGATAACTGTTTTTCGTTAGGTTGGATCTTTTCAAACAATTCATTGCTGATCATTATACATTTATCAATAATATGATCATTATATCATATCGATTCATTCATATCACTTGTAATTGATCATGCAATCTTCCAAAATTGTTGAAAATGTAAATATTTAAATACTAAAATACTCTAATTGATCATTAAGGGAAAGTGTGATACTTTTCCCACAACTAAAAAAATAAAACTTGAAGTGATTATAACAAATGTGTAATTCTTGCTCGTGTGATAATGATGATAGATGTTCTGTGGTAGGTTGTGTTTCTTTAGGCTTTTGTTGTCCAAAATGCGAGCTCTACACCGAATCACTTGATTGCATTCGATTAAAAGTGCGCGTAACTAAGGTCAAACCTGATGTTGTCGCGTATCTTGAGGTCATGAATGCGTAAAAAAGAGGTGAAAAACCATGTGTAATGAATGCCAATGTAGTAATGATATGTATGATAGATGTTCGATAGTAGGATGCATGCCGATACATTTTTGTTGCGAACAATGTGCCGGTCATGAACTCAGGCACTCTTGTGAGTGTTATCAGTTAGATTGTTCGAAGTTGGATACGAAAAAACAGATTCATGTTACTACAAATATGGAAAATACAACTCAAAAGAAAAGTGAAGAAGTCACTCTAATTATAAACAAGAGGTAAACTTCATGTGTAATAATTGCAATTGTGATGCGTACGATCGATGTTCGATTGTAGGTTACATGCCTGTCGGGTTTTGTTGTTCCAAGTGCGTGATTTATGATGAAAAATATACGTGTTTGAAGACGAAAGCAAAGCATAACCTTGTGAATGTGGAGGGAGAGGTTGAAGAGGCTGATCAGTTCCGTCCAATTAGCACCACAATTGAAGATGGCTTATTAAAAGTGGTAATAAGCAAAAAAGATAGAGAAATTCCGATTGTGATTGATATTCAAAAACAATTGGATTCGAAATAGGGTAATTTAATAATTTAAATGAAATTAGGGATAGAAATTCAGGATAAATCTTGTGTATTATCATCCAATTCATCGAAAATTTTGGATTTTAGACATGAGAGATATGAAAGTGATATATTAAATTCATATAAGTAGATAGTCTTATCAAATTTTTATAAAAAATTTAAAAGTGTGTTAAATTTAAGAAATTAAATGAAAAAAAAGGTTTTGATAGAAGTTCCTTAAGGGAAAAAGATTTTTTGTACAATATTAGAAAAAAATAAGGGAAAAAATTAGGGTATAAAATAATGAGTGTAGTTAATTATGAATTTAGGAATGAAGTGCTCAAGCATAATGCGTCTTTAAGTTATTGTTACCAATGTTCAACTTGTTCTGGGGGATGTCCCGTGGCTTTGCTAACTGAGGGTAAGTATAATCCTAGAAAAATAATCGAAGAAGCGATATTAGGGTTAAGGGATAAGTTAGTTGAGAGTCAGGATCCTAATCCTTGGTTATGTTCGACTTGCCAAAAATGCGTTGAGTTGTGTCCTCAAAAGGTAGAATTAACAGAGATTTTTACTTTGATCAAAAATTTATGTTTTGAAGAGCAGAAATTTCCAGAAGCGTTTTATGCGCAGGGCAAAGCAGTGTATGATAGTGGAGTTGCGATTCCTTATTCAAATTCAATCGTCGCCAGGCGCAAAAAGCTAGGCCTTCCAGAGATTAAAACGGCGTCAGTTGAAGAAATTAATATATTGATGGGTGAGACTAATTTCAAGAAAAATATCTTGAGGGGGAATAAATAAAATGACGTACGATTTATTTTTGGGATGTGTTATTCCAGCTAGATTACCTTATTTAGAGGTATCTTCAAGAAAAGTTTTTGAAAAGCTTGGTATTGAGTTAAAAGATGTTGATGGATTTAGTTGTTGTCCTGATCCTACGGGTATTGAGCTAATTGATCACGATACGTGGTTAGCTTTAGGAGCAAGGAATTTAAGTTTGTGTAATAATAATGGTGGAGTCATATCTTTTTGTTCGGGATGTGTTGAGACATTAAAAGGAGTAAATTATTTTATAAATAGGGATACAGACGTTAAACAAAAAGTTAATAATTATCTAAAAAAGATTGGAAAGACTTATGAGGGTAAAACAGAGGTAAAACACTTTGCTCAAGTTCTTTATGAAAATCTAGAAAAAGTTAAAGAAAACGTAGAAAAACCGTTGGAAGGTTTTAAAGTTGCTATACATTATGGTTGTCATTATTTAAGACCTTCAGAGTTTATTAAATGGGATGACCCATTTGAACCAGTTACTTTAGATGAAATTGTTAAGACATTAGAAGCGGAATCCGTAGGTTATGAATTAAAAATGGAGTGTTGTGGAAATCCGCTTGATAAGTCAGATAAAGAAATATCTCTGCAAATGATAGATAATAAATTGAAAGCAATTCATGAATCTGGTGCAAACTGTGTCGTTGTAGTATGTCCTGCGTGTTATCAACAATTTGAGTTTAATCAGAGAGAACTTAACAAGAGAAATAATTCTGAATACAACATGCCTATTTTTTACTTGTCTGAGTTGATAGCATTATCATTTGGATTTAAACCGGAAGAATTGGGATTTAATTTTCATCGAGTTAAACCAACGGAATTGTTTGAAAGTATAGGTTTTGATGTTTAATCTTAAATGAAAGATAGAAATATTATAATAAATAATTAGAAGTGAAGGAGATTTGGAAAAAAGCTCAAAGAGTGCTTTAGTTATAGGTGGTGGGATCGCAGGGATTCAAGCAGCATTGGATTTGGCAGATATGGGAATTCATGTAGACATGGTGGAAAAAAAACCCAGCATTGGTGGAAGGATGGCACAATTAGATAAGACCTTTCCTACAAACGACTGTTCAATATGTATCTTAGCTCCAAAATTATCTGAATGCTATAGACATCCGAATATTACACTTCATGCATATTCAGAAGTTCAGAAAGTGGAAGGTACAGCAGGTAATTTTACAGTTGAGATTTTAAAACGTGCTCGATACGTTAAAGAGAGTGAATGTATTAACTGCGGATTATGTGCTGAAAAATGTCCAATGAGAGTTGAAGATGAGTTTGATCGCGAACTAAGAAAACGAAGGGCAATTTACATGTATTACCTTCAAGGAGTTCCAGCGATTATGACGATTGACAAAGAAAAATGCTTGTGGTTTACTAAAAATGCCTGTAGGATATGTGAAAAAGCGTGCGAAAAAGAAGCGATTGATTTTGACCAGCAAGACCAAACAATTACTTTGAATAATGTTGGTTCTATAGTTGTTGCTACTGGATATAATTTAATTGAAGATTTTGAAAAAGAAGCATTAAATATTTATGGCTATGGGAAATTCAGAAATGTTGTTACAGCTTTAGAATTTGAAAGAATGGAATGTGCCTCTGGACCTCAAGGTGGTCATATTAAACGATTTTCGGATGGTGTAACCCCAAAAAAGATAGCGTTTCTTCAGTGTATAGGTTCTCGTTCAGATCGTTATAAGAAGTATTGTTCTTCTATTTGTTGCATGTACACCACGAAAGAGGCAATGATTGCTTATGAACATGACAATAGTCTGGAGTCGTATGTGTTTTATATTGATATGAGAGCTGGAGGAAAAGGATTTCAATCTTTCCTTCGACGAGGAGCCTCTGATTATAATATCGATTATATTAAAAGCAAAATCGCGCAAATTGATATAGATAAAGATGAAAATCCGATTATTGTCTATGAAGATTATGATGATGGTAAAATAAAACAACTTAAGGTTGATCTTGTAGTTTTGGCTACTTGTATAATTCCACCTGAGGGGATTGAGGATATGGCCAAACTATTAGGTATTGAATTAAATGATTACAATTTCATAAAAACAACCCCATTTATACCAGTAGAAACGAGTAAAAATGGCATTTTCACATGTGGATGCGTTCATGAACCCATGGATATTCCGCGTTCTGTCACTGAGGCAAGTGGAGCAGCAGCAAGAGCAGCAGAAGTGATTAGAGGAGGGTAGGAAAAAAATGACCGAGGAAGAAAAAAAAGAAGATGATGTTAGAGTAGGAGTCTTTATTTGTCATTGTGGCTCTAATATTGGAGGACTAATTGATTGTAAGGGCTTAGCTGATTATGCAGGTACGTTACCTGGTGTTACTCATAGTGAAGATAATTTATACACATGTTCGGAAACTGGATTAACAGCTATCAAAACTGCTATTAAAGAAAATAATTTAAATAGGGTAGTTGTAGCGTCGTGTACTCCAAGAACTCATGAACCCTTATTTCGTGAATGTGTTTCCGAAGCTGGTTTGAATCCCTACTTATTTAATTTCGTAAATATTAGAGACCAATGCACTTGGGTTCATATGAAGGATGCGGAAGGTGCTTATGCAAAAGCTGCAGATTTAGTTAAAATGGGTGTTGCAAAAGCGGAAAAGCTTGAACCCCTAGATATGATTAAATTAGATATCAATCAGGTAGGATTGGTTATAGGTGGCGGAGTCACGGGTATAAGTGCGGCACTTAATTTAAGCCGACAGGGATTCAAAACCTATTTAATAGAAAAAGAAGCTCAATTAGGTGGAAGACTAAATAATTTGTACAAGTTATTTCCGCATGACATTGATGCTTCTGAAATTGTAAATAGACTTATTTCAAATGCAAATAATCCTAAAAATCTAGAAGTATTAACTTCAACACAAATTGTAAATATTCATGGTTTTGTTGGTAATTACGAAGTAGAAATAACCCAAAATGGTAATAACAAGACCCTAAAAGTTGGGACTATTATTGTAGCTGTCGGTTCTTCACTCCTTGATCCAAAAGGATTATTTGGGTATAATGGGCAGAATATAATTACTCAATATGAATTGGAACCAAAGCTAAAGAATAACCAAATCAAGGCTAAAGATATTGTGATGATTCAGTGTGCTGGTTCCCGGAACGATAAAAGACCCTATTGTTCAAGTGTTTGTTGCATGACAGCTCTCAAAAATGCCCTAATTATCAAAGAAAAAAACCCAGACACGCATATTTCTATACTTTTTAGAGATCTATATACTCCTGGAACGGAATATGAAGAATATTATAGAAAAGCTCGAGAAAAAGGCATTATTTTTATAAATTATGATGTGGATAGAAATCCCAATGTTGAAGAAAACCAAGTGAGAGTTTATAATGAATATATTGGAGAGGACATGCTCATCCCTTATGATCTTTTAGTGTTATCAACTCCTCTAGTTGCGAATACAGATAATAAAGTTCTAGCTCAAATGCTAAAAGTGCCAACAGAGAGTAATAATTTCTTTCTTGAAGCACATGTAAAATTAAGACCAAGTGATTTTGCTACAGCTGGAGTGTTTATAGGAGGATCTGCGAAATGGCCTGTAGACATCACTGAATCCATAGCACAGGGATATTCAGCAGCATCCCGTGCGAGTACTATTCTTTCTCATAAAACTATTGAAGTAGACGGAGCTACTTCAAATTTACCTGTATATAATAAAAATTTATGCTCAGGATGTGAAATCTGTATGAAAGTGTGTCCATTTCACGCCATAGTTAAAAATGAGGATGATGAAATCGAGATTATTGAGGCTCTTTGTAAAGGATGCGGAGTTTGTGGAGCTACCTGTACGAATCAAGCAATAGTGATAAAACATTTCACAGATGATCAAATTATGTCTGAAATACTTGCATATGGAGGGAAGTAAAATGAGTTTTGAACCGAAATTATTAGGTTTTTTGTGTAATTGGTGTTCTTATGCAGGAGCCGATTTGGCAGGAGTGAGTAGAATTCAATATCCTCCAAATATGAGAGTCATAAGAGTAATGTGTAGTGGTCGAATTGACCCCAAGTTTATTGTTCAAGCCCTCGAGTTAGGAATTGATGGAGTTTATGTTATGGGGTGCCATATTGGGGATTGCCATTATCTTGAAGGTAATTATGAAGCAGTAAAGAAATATGAAATGACTCGCGAATTCCTAAAACTTGTAGGTCTTGATAATAGAATTAGATTAGACTGGGTTTCTGCTTCTGAAGGTGTGAGATTTGGGGAAGTAGTATCCAAATTCGTGAATGATATAAAAGAGCTAGGACCTTCACCTCTAAGTGGAGATAGTCCTGATAAAGATTTAATTAATAAAGTAAGAGCGATTAGATTAGCAGCGGGAAGTAATAGAATGCGAGCTTTAGTAGGTAGGGAAAGGAAAATTACTGAGGAAGATAATGTCTATGGTGAAAAATATCCTTTGGAAAAATATAAAGAAATAATGTCTCAGGCTATTATAGAAGAATATGAACGCCACCGAATATTAATTGCTTTAGAAGATGAATCAAAATCTGTAAAAAGCTTAGCTTCTGAGCTAAGTGTTGATCCAAGCATAATTCTTGAACATATTTTAACTTTAAAGGGTCGTGCTCAAGTAGATTTTCAAGAAATTATTAAGAATACACCGATTTATATGAGGAGAGAATAATGGAAAAAGTCGGAGCTGTAATGGTTGTAGGAGCAGGAATAGGAGGTTCTCAAACTTCCTTAGATTTAGCAGATTCAGGGTATAAAGTATATTTGATAGAGTCATCTACGAGTATTGGTGGTGTGATGGCTCAACTCGATAAAACATTCCCAACTAATGATTGTGCCATGTGCATTGTTTCACCTAAATTAGTCGAAACAGGTCGCCATCAAAATATTGATTTAAGCATTAATTGTGTGATAGAGGATGTTAGCGGTGAAGCAGGTAATTTTATAGTAAAAGTGAGAAAAAAATCATTATTTATTAACCCAGATAAATGTACAGGTTGTGGAGTTTGCGGTCGTGAGTGCCCAATCGAAGCAATCGATATATTCAATGAGAAGTTAGCTAAATATGGGGCTACCTCAGTAAAATACCCACAAGCAGTACCATTACTCTACGCAATTAATAGAGAAGTTTGTATTGGTTGTGGAATATGTTATGGTGTTTGTAAAGCTAAAGCAGTGGAGTATGATCGGGAAGATGAAGTTGTTGACATAAACGTTGGGGCAGTAGTTTTATCGCCTGGTTTTGATGAATTTATCCCGGAGGAAGCAAATCTCTACGGTTATGGTAAATATAAAAATGTGGTGACTAGTATTGAATTTGAAAGAATTTTAAGTGCGAGTGGACCATATTCAGGTAGAGTTCTTAGACCTTCAGATGGGGATATCCCTGAAAAAGTGGCATTTTTGCAGTGTATAGGATCACGGGATTACTCAGGTGTAGGGAAGCCTTATTGTTCATCGGTTTGTTGCATGTATACGGCAAAAGAAGCTGTTATAGCCCATGAACATATGCATCAAATAAAACCTACGATTTTTAGCATGGATGTTAGAGCTTATGGTAAAGATTTTGATAAATATATTATACGTGCTCAAAAACAATATGGAGTTCAATATATAAGAAGCAGAGTTTCATCAATAAAGGAAGTACCTGAAACGAAAGATTTAAGACTTAAATATGAAACTCAGGATGGAAAAATAATTGAAGAAGATTTTCACATGGTCGTACTTGCTGTAGGATTAAATCCTCCTGATGATGCGAAATATCTCGCCGAAAAATTCGGAGTGGAATTAAATCAGTATGATTTTGCAAAAACAGATTTACTTAATCCAGTTCAAACTACAAAACCAGGAATATTTGCTTGTGGGGCATTCTCTTCTCCAAAAGACATCCCTGACACTGTAACACAGGCGAGTGCAGCTGCTGGATGTGTAAACCAACTTCTGTATGAGAAAAAAGGAACATTAATAACAGAGAAATCCTTGCCTCCTGAAATTTTTGTGAGAGGTCAACCTCCAAGGATAGGAGTTTTTATTTGTCATTGTGGTATAAATATTGGGGGATTTTTAGATGTACCAGAAGTTACCAGATATGCAAAAACCTTGCCTAACGTAGTGATGTCAGATCGAAACCTGTATACTTGTTCAGCTGATACCCAAACTATTATAAAAGAAAAAGTTCAAGAGTATAATCTAAATAGGGTTATAGTAGCATCTTGTACGCCTAGAACACATGAGCCTTTATTTCAGGAGACAATCAGAGAAGCAGGATTAAATAGGTATCTTTTCCAAATGGCAAATATTCGGGATCAGTGCTCTTGGGTCCATATGAATGATTGGGAAGCTGCTACAAATAAAGCAAAGGACCTTGTTCGCATGGCTGTTAATAAAGCTAGACAAATAGAACCAATAGAAAGAATCAAGTTAAGTGTGACCCCTAAAGCTCTTGTAGTAGGAGGGGGGATTAGTGGAATGGTTGCAGCACTCAATTTCGCAAGTCAAGAATATGAAACTTATCTCGTTGAAAAGGAAAAGGAATTGGGAGGATTTGCAAAACATATTTATCATACCCTTGAGGGTGCAGATATTCAAGTTTATGTAAAGGAATTAATAGATAAGATTAAAGCAAATAAAAATATTCACGTGTTTACTGAAGCTCAAATGGAGAATATAGATGGATATATAGGTAATTTTAAATCTTCAGTTATTCATGGAGAAAAGAAAGAAAGAACTGAATTCAGTCATGGTGTTGTGGTTGTTGCTACTGGAGCTAAGGAATATCAACCAAAAGAATTCCTTTTTGGGCAAAATGAAAATGTTATTCTTCAATCTGAATTTGAAAGACTTTTAAATGAAACAGATCAAATCAAAAATAAAAAGTCTATTGTAATGATCCAATGTGTTGGATCAAGAAACGATGAACATCCATACTGTAGCAAAATGTGTTGTGCTGAAGCGATTAAAAATGCTCTGTTAGCTAAAGAATTGAATCCTGACTTAGAAGTAACAATTTTATTCCGTGATATTAGAACCTATGGTTTTAAAGAACAATATTATCGTAAAGCCAGAGAGGCAGGAGTAATATTTATTCAATATGACGAAAATAATCCTCCTAAGATCAATTCTGATCTGAAGGTGGAAGTACTTACTCCAAGAAATGATAAAATATACATTAGTACTGATTGGTTAGTATTAAGTGCAGGAATATATTCAGATCGAGAAGAGAATGAGGAATTAGCAAAAATGCTAAAAATACCTTTAAATGATGATAGTTTCTTCTTAGAGGCACATGTAAAATTAAGACCAGTTGATTTTGCAACGGAGGGAGTTTTTATAGCGGGAATAGCACATTGTCCGAAAACTATAGAAGATTCTATTTCTCAAGCAAACGCTGCAGTTTCTCGAGCCTGTACAATTCTTTCTAAAGATGAAATTGAAGCAGAAGGAAAAACTGCAAGAATTGATATAACTCGGTGTATTGGATGTGGCATGTGTATTGAGAATTGTGCCTATAATGCTATTGAATTGGTTGATGATAGAAGATTTGGTACAGTAGCATCTATTAATCAAGTTTTATGTAAGGGATGTGGTGCTTGTTCTGGAAATTGTCGATGCTCTGCAATAGATATTCTCGGCTTTACAGGTGAACAAATATTTGAAATGATAACTGGGAGGATTTAAAAATGACTGTACAGACAGAAGAGTCAAAGTCTAGTAATGAGGATTGGAAGCCTAAAATTATAGCGTTCCTATGTAATTGGTGTAGTTATGCGGGTGCTGACCTTGCTGGTGTAAGTAGAATTCAGTATCCTCCAAGCATAAGAATCGTCAGAGTTCCATGTTCTGGAAGAGTTAATCCTTATTTTATAATTAAAAGTCTAACAGATGGATGGGATGGAGTGTTAATATCAGGATGTCACCCAGGCGACTGTCATTATCTAACTGGAAATTTAGTTGCTCGAAGAAGATTTGCTATTTTAAATGAATTATTACAGTTTTTTGGTATTGAGCCGGGAAGAGTTAATTTTATGTGGGCATCAGCCGCAGAAGGAGAGCGATTTGCGATGTTAGTTCGGAAAGCCACTAGTATTGTTAAAAAACTAGGTCCTAATAATAAATTTGAAAAGAAGTGGTGAGAATTATGGGAATAGATACTGAAAATCAAGAAATTGAAAATAATATCAAGAAAATTTCATTGAATTTGTTCAAAGAGAATAAAGTTGATTTAATTATTGGCTATAAGAAGGGAACATTACCTTTAATGGCTCAACCTATCATAATTGATAAAGAAGAGGATGTTGATAAATTAGTATGGAACAATTTATGTTATGTAAATTTAGCGAAATATTTAGTACCGAGAATTCCAAAATTTGTTGATGCTGAAAAAGGAAATTTAAGGGTAGGTGTTGTTTCTAAAGGATGTGTAGGTAGAGCCTTGATACATCTAGCATCAGAAAAACAACTAAACCTAGAAGAGATTAAAATTATTGGATTTTCATGTAATGGAGTTATAAATAGACAAAGAATTGAACAAGAAATTGGACAGAAAGAAATTCGCGAAGTATTTGTAAAAGATGATAAAATTCATGTAAAGGGTAAAGATTTTGAACTTAGTTTTCCATATGAGGAATACTTAAACGAATTATGCAAGGTATGTAAAGTTAAATCCCCACCGATTACTGCTGAATTATCTGATGTATGTGTAGGTGAATGTCAAGAATATTCATCAATATCAGATGATTTTAATGATGTTTCTGATTTTGAATTAAAAACAGCTGAAGAAAAATGGGAATATGTAAAAAATAGCCTAGATATTTGTACAAGATGTTATGCTTGTAGAGAAGCGTGTCCCATGTGTTATTGCAACCTATGTTTTGTAGATCAGAATAAACCTGTTTGGTTTGGGAAAACAACCGACACATCGGATATCATGGTTTTCCATTTAATTCGGGCAATGCACATGGCGGGAAGGTGTGTAGGTTGCGGTGCATGTAGTAGTGTATGTCCCGTGGGAATTGATTTATATTTAATTAATCGAAAGTTAGAAGAGATTGTTAAGAGAAGATATGAGTTTACTTCAGGATTAGATCCTAAAATATTACCTCCAATGATGAGCTATGAAATGGAGGAATCAGAAGAATTCATGTTGGAGGAAGATTAAAGATGGCTATAAAAATATTAATGAAAGATCAAATCGCTAAACTTTATACTGAATTAGCTAGTGAATATAATTTTTTCGCTCCAGTTGAAGAAAAAGGAAATATTATTTTTAAAAAGATTTCAAACCCAGATGAGATCCAATTAGATTACCTTAATTCAAAAATTCCTCCAAAAGATGTACTTTTCCCAAAAATGGAAACTATTTTTGAATATAAATATGAAGGAAAGGAACTTGTTATAACTGAAAGGAAAGATTTAGATGATAAGATTTTAATCTTTGGCGTTAGACCTTGTGATGGTTTTAGTTTTAAATTACTTGAGGATTTTTTTGGTTCTGGAAAAGAAAAAGATGAGATCTTTTTGAAAAAACGGGAGAATGCAACTATAGTGGGTTTGGGATGTAATAATCCGCGTATGTCCTGTTTTTGTACTTCTGTGGGAGGTCATCCATTCTCAAAAGATAATATTGATATCTCTTTAGTTGACCTTGGTGAGAAATATTTAGTAGAAGCTAATAATGAAAAGGGGAATAATCTTCTTTCAAAATTAGCATGGTTATCAGATGCCAATAAGAAAGATATTAAAGAGGCTGAAGAATTATCAAAAAAAGCTGAAGAATCATTTACTACCAAGTTTAATTTTGATCTGGTGACTGAAATTTTGGGTGAAAATTATGAACATCCTGTTTGGCAAGAAATTAGTGAAAGTTGTATTGGATGTAGTTCATGCACTTTTTTGTGTCCAACGTGTACATGTTTTGATGTGATTGATGAGGAGGATAAATATAATAATCGGGGAAGAAGAATCAGAATTTGGGATACTTGCCAATCTTGTCTCTATAGACTCGAAACAAGTGGACATAATCCTCGACCAGAAAAAGTACAACGTTGTAGAAATCGAATTATGCATAAATTTAGCTATTATC
>JAGXNQ010000068.1 GCA_019894955.1 Promethearchaeota archaeon
GATAAGTAAAGATCACAAGTTATTATTTAAAGTTATTTATAACACGACGCAATATTCAATTGTTTTTAGAAGGTCTTAAATAGTCTTTTAAGTGAATATGAACTATAAAAAATCATAATTATTAATGAAGAATAATCATGGAAAGAGAATTTTTCGCGGAAATTGACAGCTCGGATTCAGCAGAACATCGTAAACTAATAAAAGAAAATGACTTAGTAATCCTAGCGCGTGATTTGATTAAAAATTATGAAATTGGCGATTTTTTAGTAAAAGCTGTGGATAATGTATCTTTAGAGATAAAAAGAGGAGAATTTATCGTGATTAAAGGACACTCAGGTGCAGGAAAAACCACGTTACTAAATTTGATAGGAGGACTTGATCTTCCAGAGCAAGGAATAATATATTATGATGGTGTTCTTATAACGAGTATGAAAGAAGAGTCATTAGCAACCTTTCGCTTAATGAATTCTGGATTCATTTTTCAAAATTATAATCTTATTAGTACTTTAACTGCTGAAGAAAACATAATGTTTCCAATGAGTCTTGCAGGAGTTAGTTTGAAGGATCAAAGAGAACACGCTGTTAGCTTATTATCGAAAATGGGATTGGAAAATAGAAGAGAACATCTACCGTTTCAATTATCTGCTGGGGAGCAACAAAGGGTGGCTATAGCACGAGCCCTTGCTAACAGACCCCCAAATATTTTAGCAGATGAGCCAACTGCTAACTTGGATAAAAAAACTAGCATTTTCATTCAAGCATTATTTAAAGAACTGAAAGAAAAAGGAATTACTATGATTATAGCTACTCACGATGATGGGTTAATTGAATTGGCTGATAGGGTTATTTTATTTGAAAATGGAAAGATTTTAAATAATACTTAGATTGAGGTGATAATTTTATTTCATTGGATTTTGCATTGAAAGATTTTTTTAGGAGCAAAGAACACTCCTTTCCATACGTCATTATCGTTAGTCTGATAATAGCTTTAGCGGAATTTTTAATATTATTTGCTTCATCAATTGGATTGAATGAATTAATAACTTACAATTTTCAAAATGAATTTTATTTTTCAGGAGGACTAAGTCATCTTTATTCTAATTTCACAATTTTAATAATTAGTTTAATAATTATCTTGGCTTTTATAATGATTTTAGTAGTTTCAAGTAGTTTAATCCTTTCAAAAAAGCGAGATATTGCTATAATGAAATCTTTAGGGACGATTCCAAGGAAATTATATAGTTTTTATTTAATAGAAGTTTATGTTATTTTCTTTATTGGTTTTATTTTAGGTTTTATTATAGGGTTAGCTGCTTTTGGTATATTTTCCTTATTTTTGAGTAGTTTAGGGTTTTTAGGATTTTTCTATTTTGATTTGTTTTTCACGCCAATTTTATTTATAGCTAGTATCCTTGGCATTTTTTTTGTGCCGGGAACGATTATGCGGAAATTAGCTAATCGATCAATGGTAAAAATCTTTTCTAAAGACATTCCATTTGACTTAGATGCTTCAAAAAATATTTCTTTAGTACCTAAATGGATTTCTGCTATGGGATTTAATTTTAAAATCTCTGTATTAAATACATCAAGACGAAAAGGAGAATATAAAAGATTTCTGATAGTATTTTCAATAATCTCGGTTATTATTTTTACTTTGGGGCTTGGAACATTTGTATTAACCCAATCTGCTCAGACTTGGATACAAAAAGCACAAGGAAATAATTTGATAGTGATTGGACACGAAAATTTAATTCAACAATACGCATTAATGTATGAAATGTTTTCTGATCCTTCAATCATCGTGGATACTGATGAGTTTGATTTTCTTGATCCGCAATACCTATTTAATTTATCTGATATAGAAGAATTTGCACTTATTCCAGAAATTTCAAAAATCGATGAACGACTCTTATTTTTTAGTGAAACCAGTGAGTTAGACGGAATTTTATATCTTGAAGGTGGTGGTTATCAAATAATCGGTCAGGAAAGAACAGGAAATTTCCCCGTTTTAGGAGTTAATACCAGTAACTTAATCCAGAACTTTGAAATAGAAGGTAATTACTTCACATCTTCAAATTCATTTATGTACATGTTTATTGGTGATGGTTTAGGATATAACTTTTTCGACTTCCCACTTGATCAGAGCATGAGAATTGAAGAGCTTCAACATACATTTCATGTATCAGGGATAGTGATTGATACTTTTTATAGTGGTCATGCCGCTTATATCGATAGTAAGATAATGAGAGAAGAATTGAATTTTACAAATCAAGAAATAAATCTTGTCATATTGCAATTACAATCTGGTATTAATGATGAAATTGAAGACCAATTAAATTTAGTCATCTCTGGAAATTTAGGAGAAAATTTTACCATGCTCCCACTAGCTTCAACTTTTCAAAAAAATCAAGATTTTATCATTAATTTAGGCTTATTTCCAAGTATTATTATTGTTGTTCTTTTGATAATTTCCTTATTGTCATTATACAATTATCAAAAAAGTGGAATAATGGATAAAGCAAAAGACTTTTTAATAATGAGAGCGATAGGTTCAAGTTATAGGAATATTAAAAGAATTTTATTTCTTGAGACTTTTTACGTCATAATTCCATCATTATTTTTTAGCTTAGGGGTCGGAATGATATTGAATGCTTTAGTACTATTTGAAAGAGTCACTTTACCCCCATTGTCATTTCCATTTATTCTTATCGGGATCCTAATTGCTCTATTTTTGCTATTTAACTATCTAAGTTTATACTCTCTTATGAAAAAAGTCAAAATATTTTCAATTAAGGATTTTGAAATATATTGATATATTAGGAATGAAAAAAGTTAAATTTGTAATGTAAGATGAAATATATATTAAAATCTTTCTTTTTTAATAGGTGAAAATTATGGTTTCTCTAGATGATACCGAAGACATCAACTCCTTACAAAAGCAAATAAAGGAATTAAAAAATGAACTCAATAAGAAAAACAATGAAATCGTTCATTATTCAGAAAAAATACACATTCTCGAAGATGAAGTAATTCAATTGAGAGAGCTCCTGCCTGATGGACCCTCCAAAAAAAAAGGAAAGAAAGTTAAAGAAACAAAATTACAGCTGGACATAGAAGCAAAAGATCAAGAAATGAGAGAACTCAAGACTCGAATGAGTTATTTACGGAAAGAAAATATAGATCTACAAAAAGAACTAAAAAAATTAAAAGGTTCCGATTCCACGGTCATAAATGTTGAGGACTTGAGAGAGAAAACTCCTTTAAATATCTTAGTAAAAGAACTTCAGGAAAAAATAAATAAACAAGAATCATTAATTAGGAGATCTCAACTTGAAAATGGTGGGAATAATGATTTTAAGGATATTTTAAAATCTAAAGATAATGAGATCGAAAATCTTACTGAAAAAATACAACATTTAGAAGAAAGTAATTCTAAACTTACTAATGTTGATGATGATTCAAGAAAAGGGAATGATCTAAATAAGAAATTATTGACGGATTTACAAGAGAAACTCAATAGATTAAAGAGACAAAATGAAGAATTAAAATCCAAAATCAAACAGAAGAGTAATACTAAAGACCTTGAAAATAATGATAGAATTATAGAGCTAGAAGATGAGATTAGAACTTTAAAAAGTAATAATAGTCTTCAAGAGGGTCCCTTAGAGCAAGTAGTTGAGGAATTACAGAACAAATTAAATAAAGCAAAATCAAAAATTAATATCCTTGAAGATCAACTAAAAGGGATTCAATCTCAAAATACCCCTAGACCTCCTTCAGATGAATCCAATTTTGTTACGACTGATAAATTAAAAATGCAAAGAGATTTAGCAAGTTTCTTACAACAACAATTAGATGATGCTAAAAGAGCATTAAAAACAAAAGTAGAAGAAATTGGCACAATCAAGAATGAAGCTATAAGAATAAAAAGACGCTATGAAGATTTAGAAACACAAATTCAATTCAAGGACAGTTCCATTAGGGAAATACGTAATGAGTTAGATACCTTAAAATTACAAAATCAACTTCCTCTTGCTAATATACAAGAAGAGAATCCCTCATATGAATTGAGACTTCAAGAATTGAAAAGCATAGTGGAAGATTTAACAAAGCAAAACATTCAACAACGTTTAGAAATTAACCAATTAAGAAAAAACACTTGAAACATTGATTCTGTATGGATATCATTATATTAGGATCAGCGGCAGCAATTCCAATGAAAGAGAGGAATTTATCTTCCACTGCATTACGGTATCACAATGAACTAATTCTTTTTGATTGTGGAGAAGACGTACAACGTAGAATTATTGATGCTGGTTTAAAATTTAATAAACCAACGAAAATTCTAATCTCACATTTTCATGGAGACCATATCATTGGTTTACCCGGATTACTATTCCGATTCGGATTAATCCACAGAGATGCTCCTCTTACAATATACGGTCCAAGAAATCTTTTCTTGTATTTATACCTTCATAAAAAAGTTCTTGGCCTAAAAGCAGATTATCCATTTAAAATAATAGAAATTGATCATATTAATAATAAAATACTTGAATATGATGGTTTAGATTCAGAATCGCCAATTAATGAGGAAAATATTGAAAATAACATAATTTTCAATGGAAAGAGATATTTAATGAAGTTTACAATTGTTGAACATTCCGTTCTTTCATTTGCTTATTCTTTTATTGAAAAACCGAGGAGTGGAAAATTCAATCCTGAACGAGCTTTAGAGCTAAAAATTCCTGAGGGAAGATTATGGAAACGAATGCAGGAAGGACAAACTATCGAATATAAAGGTCGTAAAATAGATCCTGAAAAAGAAAAAATAGTTGGTTCTAAATTACCGGGTCGAAAAATAACTTATTCTGGAGATACCCTACCATCTAATAATTTAATAATGCTTGGAAAAGGTTCAGACGTGTTAATACATGAAGCAACCTTTTCAGATGAACTAAAAGAATTAGCAGAAGAGAAAAAACATTCCACTTCTGCGGATGCCGCAAAAATTGCTCTGAAAATGAACGCAAAAAAGTTAATTTTAACTCATATTTCTTCTAGATATCAAGAAGATGCTATAGTTTTATTAGAAGAAGCGAAAAAATTGTTTCCAAATACAATCTTAGCGGAAGATTTGATGAAAATTACATTAAAATGAGATTCATTAAAATAAGAGACAAAGAAAAATAGAGACTTTTCTAGAAGCCCCCTGCAATATGGGGGAGTATAGTAACGTTATCGGTTTCCCTAATAATGGTATCCTCATCGGCTCGTTTGCCATTAATTAGGATTCCAAAACATTTTCCCTCCAAATTAAGTTCTTTCAGGAGATCTTTAACCAACATGCTCTTTTCTGGTTTAAATACTTCGTAAATTCCAGTTTCTAATAGTTCATGAGTTTGTTTTATAGTATAAACACCTTATGGAAAATAATTAAAACTATTATAATTAAAACTGTATTCCTATTTAAAATTATGTCCAATCATATTAAAGGTGTTAATAATAAAGGGTTCCATTTATGTTATTAACAAAAAATCAAATTTTTGTAATTAGAAAAGTCTGGTTTGAATTTTGAGCAAATTAACATTCGAAATAATATATTTTCAGTAAAATAAAAGTCTTTTTATGGTAACTTAAATTTTATTTCATAACGTTTATATCCATATGGTCGAATATTGACGAGTTGATCTTAAATACTTCAAGAGAGTTTTGTTGATTATGGAGATTACTTAGAAAAATTAAGAGATTTTATAGATCAGGGCGGAATTAATAAGAATAATGAGAATATAGACCTTATAATAAATCAAATAATGGAAGAATCAGCAAATCTCGCTAATAATATTGCTGAAACGGGGGAATTTCTTGAAGCTGGAGAATTTCTGTATTCCGTCGCATCCTTAATTGAAGAAATTGATCATTCAAAATCATTAAGAATCCTTGAATTAGTAGAGAGATATTGGGAAAAACAAATCTCTTCGTCTAAACTGCAAGCGAAATTACATGAAATCGCTGAAATATATATTCGTTTAGCGGACTTACATGCTGATAAATTTAAAGATCAAAAACTCAAGAAAAAAAATATTCGTAATAGTATTAATTTTTTAAAACAAGAAAGTAAATTATTAAAGGACTTTAACGAAATAAGGAAGTTAGCTCAAAATTACCAAAATATTGCTGAATTGTATCTAAAAATTTTGGATTATAAACGAGCTACTAAATTTTATGCATTTGTAATTGAAGTTTCAAAAAGCTTACATTATTTTGATTTACTAGCTTATTCTTATCAACAAATTGCTACATGCTTTCAAGAATTAGATGATTATGATCGTTCTAATAATCTAATTCTGGATGGTGTTGAGTATTTCCTTAATTTATTTGAGGAATATGAAGAAAAAAATGATAATTTGACTGTTGCGCAATTATCACAAGTTTTAAGAAAACTTTACCAATTACTCGATGATAAAACACAATTTGTCAATTATTCTAAGAAGGAAGCGGGAGCTTATATAAATTTGGCAGAATCCTTGGAAAAATTACCCGAAAATTTTCAGAAAATAGCTACATTTTATAGAGGGGCTGCTCTTTGTTATCAAGAAATCGATAATAATCTAATTGAATCGGCCTCTTGTTTCGTATTAGCGGGCAATTATTCCGAAAAAATTGAAGATTTTAATGAATCAGCAGTTAATTTTTTTAATGCGGCTGTTACATTTAAGGAAATGAATAACTTAGATATGACTTACAAGCATTTCATAAAAGCAGCTGATAATTATTGGAAAGATGGTAATGTTAATGATTCTACAGAATGTTATTTAAACGCATATGATATAGCAGTTGAAGGAGAATTAGAATATAATCAATTTGGACTATTCAACCAAATTGTGCGTGGATTAAGCATTATAGCAAAGGAAGGTTTAAAAAATAAGAAATTTTATACTGCTGCTACTCTAATATTAGAAAGTATCAAGTTTTATCAAGAGCTTGACACGGCAAAAGATTTTCTCCTTAAAGAAATGGTAAGGAATGTTTATAAATATTATTACAAAGCTGCAAATTTTAAAGAAATCGGGAAATCACATATCGTGCAATCTTATGTTTTAGCGGCTATTTCTTCAATCTTGAATGGAAGAATTGATAAAGCTCGAGAAATAATATCAAAATTAAATTCCACTGGTAACACTGAAAGAAAATATAAAGAACTGGTTGAAACAATGATTACTTGGATAAATCAAGGAAAACCTATAGAATTTGAAAAATTCTCTTACCCCCTTCAACGAATAATAGAAAATTCTGAAGAAATCAGGTATCTGCTGCGCCTATTTAAAGGTTACAAAATCTAATTCTTTATGAATTATTTGATAATTTGGAGCAACATAAATAAATACTTAAAATTACATTCTAATTTCTATTTATCTAGTGAATACTTATGATAAAGGTAAATAAACTTCTTGTTAGTTTTGATTTAGATTATACCTTAATTTATAATAGTCAAGGAATTGTAAATTCATTCAATTATGCTCTAAATAAATTCAATTTACCTCTGAAAAAACCAAATGAAATTGAGAAAATGATTGGAGAACCTTTAGATCACATGTTTTTACAGGTTTCTGATATGGATCCTTCTCTTTTATCTGCAGCTTTTCGTGAATTTTATAGTAGAGAAGGAATTTTTCAATCTCAACTGATACCAGGTGTCCAAAAAATTCTTAAAATGTTAAAAAAACACAATTTCCAATTAGGAGTGATTACTTCTAAAAAGCAAGAAATAGCTGAGGAAATTATTCGTTATTTAAAAATTAGAGACTATTTTGAGTATGTAATAGGAGAAACTCTTGAAAGAAAATCTTTAGGGAAGCTTGATCCAACCATAAAAACCATGATTTCTACCAAGTTTCCCGAATATCAGGTCATTGTAGTTGGTGATCATCCAAAAGATGCAAAACTTTCTAATAATCTAGAGTGCTTTTTTATCGGTGTTTTAACTGGTCATTATGGTAAAAAAGAGCTCAAAAAAGAAAAGCCTAACAACTCCATAATAGTCAGTAGTGTTAATGAAATATCAATTAAGCTTATTGAAGATCTCCTAAAAACCAGTATAACTTAATATAAAAAATAGAAAAAAAGAAAGAGTATTATTCCTTTTCCCAAGATTCGAATTCTTTCATAAATTCTTCTGGTTTCCATTGAGTATCCATGAATTTAGGAATACCAGAACTGTCTCTTGGTCCTACGACAACAAAAGCATTTGCTTCATCTTCTAAAGCACCACTGATACGCGCTGCCATTCCAGGGATAACTAATATCCGGTGCTTAACGTTTTCAAAAGGTTTGAACTCAGTAACTGCTTCTCCGATCCCACTAGCTGAAAATTGACCTCCTGCTACTGCTGATTCAATACCTATACCTTCTGTATCAGCTACTAATAACCAACAAGCAATATTAGCGCCTTGTAGATCCATTTCAACAGGAATTTTTGTCATTCGATAATTACTTGTAACAAAAATTGGAGCCATATCTCCTGGTTCACCAATCTTATAAATACCTGGATCTACAGCGGGATATATCCTCGGATCACTGTATACACTCTGTCTTAAAGTCATCAAAGCTAAAAGCGCCCAAATATCATCTTTTTCTTGACCAGTATGCATTATGATAAGACTTATACCGATAGATTCCATGATTGCCCCCATTATCGTTTCTTCAAATTGATGTCGCCAAAGATCTTTTTTATCATCAACCTTATTTTGTGCCCAATATGCTGCTGGTACACCCATAACAGGCCATCCTGCGTTCACATCTTCTTTATCAATAGCAGCTGTTCTCAATTTCATTATATTATCATATGTTACAGCTACATTACCGGGACCAAAGTAAGTTCCAGCATCTAAAATAAGTGATTTTACACCTAATTGTTGAAGAGTTGCACTGATTGATAATAATTCATCAATATTAGTTGATACTACTGCAACGGGTAAATTATTTTGAACTGCAAACGTTCCAATTTGTTCCCAATTATCCTTAGTTGCAGCATAAAGTAATGGATTTTTTTCTTTGATTTCTGCGGCAGCCGCTAGAAGGATGTCAGAATTCAGACAACACAATATAATAGGTAAATTTGTTGCATCTGCTAATTTTTTTGCAGCAAGCTTAAATTGATCGTTATCTCCAGTTACATTTCTTAATGCTATACCATTAATTTGCAGAACTTCGCCAATTCGATTAACGGTTAAATCTGCTAAATATTTTACTTTTTGTTCCATATCAGGGTCATCATCTGCAATCTCTATGAAAATCCCCGTCTCATTATAAAAAGTTAATTGGTGACGCATTAAAACTTCCTCACCACCAACTGTTACTGCTCTCTCTCCTGTGCCAATGATAACTGGTTTTTGTGGTGGAGTAATGAGCTTTACGAGTTTATCCCGCTTTTTAGCTTGCTTTGGGTCATTCATGAGGTGATCGCAATCTTTTACATGGATTTTGCGTTCAAGCAAATCCGTAGCGAATGCCATACATGTGTTGTAGCCACAATCCTTACAATTAGATTTATCCAATAACGAATAAATATCCAATGGTGATGCTCGGCCCATTATTTAATCATCTCTCTATTTTGTTTGACTTTTATTGATTTTATTATGAATAATTATGTTTAGAATTAATTATGAATGGTAATTAAAAATTTGGATTTTTACCATTTAAAGGCAAATTGACAAAAGATTTGGGGGAAAAGATTGGTTAAAAAAGGAAGGGAAACACTTTTTTGAAAATTAGAAGAGAGAATTAGGGAGAAGGACTGCTTTTTAAAGAAAGGGGTAATTTTTTGCGAATGGATAAAATTTTGTTTCAATCCATCTTCCCATTCTCTCTCGGTAAAACATTGAATCAAAAAAACATTAATTATTAAATACAAGGGTATTTAAAGACAACCCATTTTTAATTAACAAGTGATATCGCCCAAAATCTCATTAATGAAGTAAACATTTTCAGCCCCAACCTCCGTGAGAAGCTCATAAGATAATGATCTTTTAAAACTCCAAATTTCAATCGCTTTCTCCAACTCTCGTAATTTCCTGACAATTTCAATAAAATCTGAATCTCCCGAAACCAAAATTGCTTTATCATATGTATCTTCATCAGCAAGTTCGATAATATCTCTGTAGATGAAAATATCAAGTCCCTTTTGCATTTTTTTCCCTTCTGCAATTACTTTGATGGGTCTTGTTTGAATTACATATCCCTGAGAACTCAAGTATTTGAGAAAACGTTGCTTCTTAGGATAAATCTGCTCGGGAATGCCCATATACATGAAAGCTCCTACTAGATGATCACCCCTTGTTAAAATCTCCTTAAATTTTTTATAATCTATCCGAATTTGAAGATTTTCAATATTATAAAATAGGTTTGCATGGTCAATGAAAATTATAGCCCTTTGTCTCAACCTTTTAGAACCCCAAAAGTAATTTTAAGTATATTCTATTACAACACATTCTATTCTATAGATCCATATTTAAACTTGGGGTATTTTTCAAAAAATTGGAGCTTTTATATTCTAATTTTAAATCATTTCTGGTCATGAAAAAAGCGGATTATATTTTTATTATATTCATAGTAATCACAATTGTATTAACACCAATAGTAATCTTCAATGAGTCCTTGTATATAATAAAAGGGGACTCCATGAAGCCGAATCTTTATCAAGGAGATCTTGTTATTGTAATGGATAAAGAACCGGCAAACATCCAAGCAGGATATCAAGATGGTGACATTGTCATAATTAAAGGACCTGAGTATCACATCGATCAAGGCGCGGAACCAGATTTCTGGGATCTACCTAATAATACTCAAATCATCCATCGAGTAATTGACAAGAAACTTATCAATGGTACCTGGTATTTTCTTACTAAAGGAGATAATAATGCGCTAATTGATGGTTCTATACGAGCAATTTCTAAATCAGAAGATTATTCCATATTCGAATATAACGAATCAAATGGGATTTACATACCTCAAAATGCTATTCTAGGAGTAGTTATATTTAAAATTCCCTTCATTGGATATTTACAAGAATATGGGCTATTAATATCTATAATTCTTATAATTTTCATATTAGTTTATCAACTAATCTCTAAGAAATGGCAAGTCCACCTCTTTAGAAACAAGAGAGGCGAAAAAAAATTAATCAAATCTAAATCTTACTTAATTTTTTCTGGGTTTTGGTTGATAGTTTTGTTTTTACAAATTATATTGATGATGAATCCCTGTATTCTAAGAGTGAAAAACAACTCCATGAGCCCAATCCTCAATCAAAATGATTTAGTAATCTCAACTTCTAAAGATCCATCTGAGATTTTGATTGGTGATTCTGTAATTATTAAAAGTCCCCAATATTTTTATGAAAAGGGATTTCCACCAATACTTTGGAGTAATTTCCCGAATTCTTCTTATCTCATCCACAGCGTTGTAGACAAAATGAACGTGAATGGAAGTTGGTATTTCATGACGAAAGGAGGTAATAGTGGATATGAGTTTGATGGCATGTATAGAACAGTATCATCAAGTCGGGGTTATTTATTATTTGAATACAATAAATCTAATATCATTTATCTTCCTCAAGAGGCTATTCTAGGAGTAGTGAACGGAAAAATCCCCTTCATTGGATTTTGGAAGGATAATTTTCCTTTTAGTTTATCCATCATTATTACCCTGCAAATTGTAATTGTAATAATTAAAAAGACAGATTATAGAATTGAGCTTGTAAAAAGAGAAACCACCAATTAAACAATATTTTTTTCAAAGATACAAATTGTAGTTTTTCAATTACACTTCATCTTAAAGTAAATCAAAATGTATTTATGACACCAAACATTTAAAAAACATAGAAACAAAAAATGAAGACAGAAACAAAAAAAGACGACCGAGTCTCAAATAACGAAGACGGAGAGTCGTGCCAGTCCACTATTAATCCCAGCGAGTGGAAGGGAAGAACAATAGAAATTGATGATGCTGGGACAGGTGATCTCGTTGGAAATGCATTTATTGGATTTCGTGATACGAGCACGGGAAGGATAATTTTTCAATCGGTTCCGGTTGACCTTTATAAAGAAGACGAGGATCGGAAGAAACACATTCTAGAACCGAAGAAACACATTCTAAAGGTTGTTATTAAAGCTCTTAGGATACTTAATCACTCGCCAAAAAATGATAGAATCCTTCTATGTCGTGGTAATTGCTTTGATCTTGTAAGAGAATATTTTGACGAGAAGGAGATTTACTACGAGGCCGCCGTGGTTGAAGGTGAACTTCAAGAGGCCGTGGAAGGTAGACTTATTCAACACCTTAGAAAGTTAGGAGTAAGCTCGAAGAAACTTACGACCGAAGCGGGTTTCCAGAGATATTTTGTCTTGTTTAACTGG
>JAGXNQ010000069.1 GCA_019894955.1 Promethearchaeota archaeon
AATTTTCTTTTATTTGCGCGAATGGACTGCTTGGAGCATATCTTATTAGATTTTCTTCATCTAATTTTACGATATAAGAAGGAGAGTTAATTAGTTTATCTCCAATTGCAATATGTTTATGAATAATCCTTTGTCGGGCTTCATATACCGTTTTAGTTAGACCTTTCTCAAAAACGAGGGTTTGAAATCTTCTCTTTAAGATGTCATCGACAGTGAGAAGTAGAACATCTTCAAACTGAGCTTCCGACCCAATAACACCGAGTCGATTTAATTTTCTTATTAATTCCTGTTGAACTTCTTTTGCTTTTTCTTGTGATAAGGATCTAGACTCACGGGCAATTTTTCTCCAATTACCCAAGACTGTCCTCATTTTCCAGAATTCACGCTTATTTCGCAGACCATATTTTCCGATAAATTCCAATTCTTCAGCGATTCGTTCCTTTTGAAAAGGATGTTTTGGTTTTTTAAACTTCTTTTTTAAACGACGTGGATCTCCCATGATATTTCACCTAAGGTTGTCTTTTTAATTTTTTCCGCACGACTCCAATTACTAAGCCATGTCGGCCAGTGCTTTTAGTTCTTTGTCCTCTTACTTTTAATTTATTATGATGTCGAACGCCTTTATAGCTTCTTATCCGTTTCATGCGATCGATGTCTTGTTTTGTTTGTAAATCAAGAGAATTACCCAAAATATGTCTATCTTTACCAGTTCTCAAATCTTTTTTCCGATTAACCATCCAATATGGTATTCCGTTTTCAATTGGGTTCATCAACAATTCTTCAAGTCTATTTAGATCTTTCTCAGCCAAGGCACCAAGCCTCATTCGAGGGTCGATTTCAGCAACACGTACTATAGCTTGAGCGAATCTCCTACCAACTCCACTAATTTGAGTTAATCCATGTTCTACTAATGCATTTCCATCTATTTGAGAACGTAGAGTTCTAAAGAAGATCTTTTCTCGGAAGTGTTTTGGTCTAAATGCGGGTAAATTACTCATTGTAAGTTCAATCTAAAATTAAATATTGATCTTTTTAATGTGAAATTTAATATTAATTTTGTGGTTTTTGGCACTAACTCATTGTAAAAAGCGATTTTTTAAGCATAAAATCTAACAAATGTCAAGTTAACATTTAAAAGTAAACTGCAGTGGAAGATTTTCGATTAATAGCTTGGAAATCGAAGATTTTCTTTTCTTTTTTCATCTAAATGTTTCTGGCATTTTACTTTTTTCGATCGAGCAATTTTTTGGAGCAATGATAATCCCGGTTTGACATTATCATAGTTTACCGATTCAATGATATCGTTAGTAATTAATTCGTTGTATAGTTTTTTTCCTTCTGGTGTTCGTATTATAACAGTATTCCACCCCGAAGGAGACCCTATAGAACCTATAGAGATATCTGCGAATTCAGAAGTAAGATCATAACAAACTTCGCAATCAGGTCTAGCTAGGTGAGTAATTTCTTTTATAGGCACAGAAAATTCATTACCGGTATTAGTATAAATAAAGAACTTACCTTTATTAATATCAGTTTTAATCACATCTCCTACATTTGCATCAACTAAATTACATATTTTCAAGAAACCATCATAAGAAAAAGATTCCATGCAAAATATGCCTATTCGATACTTATATTCAAGTTGAAGTCTACATAATTTGGATTTTAATAATGCCTGCATTTGGCATGGAACTCCTACTATGGCAAAATTGCCATCTAAAAGGCTCTTATCATTTAATAAGCTTAAATTCGGGTTATTCACGTATTTTGTTCCGGCTGAGGATATGACATCTTCCGTTGAACCTAATAAAAAAGGTTTTGGTCTCCAAGGATCTTCACTCATTGTTGCTCCTAATGCCAAATCAATTTGTTTACTATTAAACAAATAATAAAGGCAACTGCTCGTGATACCTCCATCCTGACAAACATTTTTTATATCTTTGATTTTTGTTTGGGCTGAAAAAATTTCCAAATAGGTCCCCAATTGACCATAATCTTCAATTTCATTAGTATGCATTTGTATCATTTGCATGCTAGTTGTAGGTAGAGATGTTCTAGGGCATACATAGTAACAAAGCCCACATCGAATACAAACATCATCATTAACTTTTCCAAACCCATTAATGATCTCGATGCAATTAACTGGGCATATCCCTGCGCACATCCCGCATCCGGAACATATTTTTGCATCGAAAATTACTTGAACGGGTTCATAAATAGTTTTTCCAGTAACATTATCATTTACAGTTATAAAATAATCAGTTAATTTAGTAGTAGATAATTTTTCGTCATCAGGATCTATTTGTTCATTTAGTTCCTCTATAGAGACCAATTTTTCATTTTTCAATAATGTTAAAAGAAATAAAATTGTCTTTAAATCAATGCGTTTAATTGATGTGAACGTTTTCAAATCTTTAAAATTACTTTTGGATTTATTTTTTAAGAATGTTAGTAATTCATATTTTAATTTCTCAAGATCAAACATTTCGAAATATAAAGCATAGTATTGGTCTTCTGAGTAAATACCTGCTTTCAAAATATCATCTTTTCCATCAATCAAAGCTCGAATCCTAAATGAGTCTAAGGTTTCAGCTACATTTTTCAAAAATTCCCATGATAATGATTTTTCCGAATTCATGATGATTCGATATTTTTATAAATATTAATCCGAATACCCGCACCTTGGGTAAGTTACCTCTCAACTATTATTTTTTTGAAAGGTTCATTCTACTTCGGTTTTATTTTATTTTTTGGCAAGAGAGGCATTGAACGGACTTTTTTAGTTATATCTTCTACTGAATTTACGAAATTTTCTACTTCTGCTGCGGCACAGAAATATTGTTGAATCCTGTCTTCATTTATACCAAGATGATTAAATATTCTTTTTAGAAATAAGACATGTTTATTAGTATTCATGTTAGCTCCACCATAATCACATTCACCTTCATGGCATGATATTATTGCTACTCCGTCTGCACCTTTTAAAAAACTATCCATTATCAAGTGAATTCCAATTCTGCCAGTACATTTTACACGAATCAAATGAAAGTCAGTTGAATATTTTTTACGAGTAGTTCCACTTAAATCTGCAGCAGAGTAACCTCATTTTTCACAACCAAATGCCACAATCTTTCTTTCCTTTAGATTTTCCATCTTTATCACTTTTATTAGTCTATTCTTGGATTTTCTCTTGAGAAATACTCGTTATTGAGAAAAATGGTTCAGCAATACCCCTTATTTCTTCTTCTATTTGAGAATCTCTGTAGTATTTGAGATCTATAGCTCTAGCAGGACAGGAGGTAACACAAGCTCCACAACCTTTACATTTTAATTCATCTACAATTGCGATCTGATCATCGTTTACAGCGATTGCTTCAAAATCACAAACTTTCTCACATCTATAACATCCCACACAAAGAGTATCATCTAATTCCGCGATGATTAGTTCTTGCCGTAATATATCATTTGAAAGTAAGGTTGCTGCCTTGCTAGCTGCGCCCAAAGCAGATGTAACTGAATATGGTATGTTTTTAGGACCTGCTGCACACCCACATATATAAATACCATTATCTTTTGTCTCAACAGGCTTTAAACACCCATGAACTTCTGATAAAAATCCATTTGGACCCTTACTAAGACCCATTATTTCAGAAATTTCAATTGTACCTTTTGAAGGGATCATTCCAGTTGATAAGATGACTAAATCAAAATCCATGCTTGTAACTTCGCTTTCCAGTGTTGTGTCAAAATACAAACGCATCATGCCATCATCGTTTAATTTAATATCTCCCGGTTTGCCTTTGATAAAATTAATATTTTGACCTCGAATATTCCTATAATATTCCTCATTCCCCTTATCCCACGTCCTAATATCAATATAAAATATGGTTATATTCGTCGTGGGATATTCTTGCTTTAATAATTGGGCATTTTTCAGAGCAACGCTACAACATACTGCACTGCAATAAGGATTTCCTCTTAAAGTTCTTGATCCAACACATTGTATCATCGCTATGTTTTTAGGAATGTTTCCATCGGATATACGATACACATGTCCTCCTGTTGGACCTATAGGGCTTAGTATTCTTTCCAATTCAATCTGAGTGATTACATCGGGATAAATACCATACTTATATTCATTAGTTTTGAGTATTGGATATTCTTCCCACCCTGTAGCTACTATTACCGCACCAACTTTCAATTCAATTTGTTCTTGTTCTTGGTCAAATGCAATCGCTTCAGCAGGACATACTCTTTCTCAATTCTTACAATCGATGCATACAGATTTATCCATTACAGCATATTTCGGAACTGCTTGTGGGAAAGGGATATATATAGCTTTTCTTTCTCCAATTCCTCTATTAAATGTATCAGGTACACTTATGGGGCATTTAGTTGTACATAATCCACACCCCGTGCATTTTCGTTCATCAACATATCGAGGATTCTTTCTAACTGTTATAATGAATTCTCCTGTAACCCCTGTAAATTGGATAATGTCAGAATACGTCATTAAAGTAATATTTGGGTGTTTGGAAGTATTTACCATAATAGGAGCCAATACTCAAATACCGCAATCATCAGTTGGAAATATTCTATCAAGCTGAGCCATTTTACCTCCAATTGTTGAGGATTTTTCAACTAAGAACACTTCAATTCCTTGATTTGCTAAATCTAGGGCAGCATTCATTCCCGCTATACCGGCTCCTATCACAAGAGCAGATTTTGTTATAGGAATTTCTTTATATGGGATTATTTCTAGTTTCCTTGCTCTATTTATACCTGCTAATAACAATCTCTTGGCTTTTTCAGTTGCTTCGATTTTATTTTCTTGATGTACAAATGAACAATGCTCTCGAATATTTACCATTTCGAAATAATAAGGACTAAGACCTGCTTCGATCAAGACCGATCGGTAAGTAGCTTCATGAATTTTTGGAGTACAAGCTGCTACCACCACTCGATTTAAATCTAATTCAATGATATCATTTTTAATAGATTGTTGTCCCGGATCACTACAGGTAAATTTGTTTATCCTTGCAATCACGACATTTGTTAATGGCTCCGCAAAATCGCGCAAAGCGGAACAATCAACGTGCATCCCTATATTTACCCCTCATTCACAAACGTATACGCCAATTCTTTGGGTGCTCGGGTAAGATCTTTCGTTTCTTTCCTCTCTTCTTTCTCCTGGTTCATTGGTCTGTTTCTCAGACATCATTTTCACCTTATTAAGGTATCACCATACTATATGTTTTCATTTTTTTATCTTAGGTTGTGAAGTACGAGAATTAATTTATTTTTTCTGTTTAAGAAACTTCTTATTCCAAAATATCTGCTTAAAATCCAACTAAGTTTTTTATTTTACAGATTATTACTCAAATAATATGTTGACAGATGAAAAAAAGAAGAAAGAAGAGTTCGCCAAAAAATTCATGGAAGAAGAAAAATTAAAAGGAAAAGCAAAGCGAATCAAAATTATTCAAATTATAGACTCTGTAGGTTTTGATAAGCGAAAGATAAAAGTAGCCCTTCTAAGGTCAACAATTGAAGAAAGAATTATACATGAGTAAGAGTCTAATTATTGAGAGATTTTCAAAAATAATTCAAAATGAATTTAAGACATTATTAATTAATACTTTCATTAAAACAAGAGGACATAACCTTGCTTGATATAGAATTATTTCGAACCAATTTGAAAGAAATCATCGAATCGGAAAAGAAAAGATTTAAAGATCCCTCAAATGCCGAAATGGTAATTGGTTACGACACAAAATGGAGAGAAGTATTACAAAATCTTGAAGAACTTAAACAACAGAGAAATAAATTATCCAAACAAATAGGAGAATTCACTAAATCTGGAGAGAAAGAGAAAGTTGAAAAAATTAAACTTCAATCAAAAGAGATTAAGGAGAATTTAGAAGGACTACAAAAGTTAAAGGATGAATATTTTGAATTGAGAGAAGAGTTTCGATATAAAATAGGCAATATTTTACATGAGTCAGTACCGGTTGGTGAAAGTGAAGAAAATAATGAGATTATTTCTATTAAAGGTGAAGTCCCCAATTTTAAATTTAAACCCAAATCACATGTAGATTTGGTTGAATTAATTGATGGAGCAGATACGAAAAAAGCATCAGAAATTGTGGGTTCCAGGTTTTATTACTTGAAAGGTGATCTCGTTCTTTTAAACTTTGCACTAATGAGATTTGCTTTAGATAAGCTAATAAGTAAAGGATTTACTCCCATGTGGACACCTTTTTTTATAAAATATGATGTAATAAAGGCGGCGGCAGAGTTAGCAGATTTTGAGGAGCAGCTGTATAAAATTGAGGGAGAAGACTTGTATCTGATTGCTACATCAGAACAATCACTAGCAGGTTATCATTATGATGAGATCATTGACCCTGAAGGGTTACCGATAAAGTATGCTGGAACATCAACATGTTTTCGACGAGAAGCGGGATCACATGGAAAAGACACGTTAGGAATATTTAGAGTTCATCAATTTGAAAAAGTAGAACAATTTGTTTTATGTAAACCAGAAGATTCTTGGGAAATATTTGAAGAATTGATTAGTAACGCTGAGGAAATTTATAATGAATTGAAAATCCCTTATCGAATTGTAAACATAGCATCAGGAGAATTAAATGATAATGCAGCAAAGAAATATGATCTAGAATGTTTTTTTCCAGCTTCAGGAAAATATCGTGAACTAGTATCTTGCAGCAATTGCACTGACTATCAAGCTAGAAAATTAAAGATTAGAATGGGAAAGGTGGGTACCCAATATGAGAAACTAGTACCACACACGTTAAACTGTACAACAATCGCTACGGAGCGCACAATGTGTTGTATTTTAGAAAACTATCAAAACGAAGATCATTCAATCACGATTCCTGATGTTCTTCAAAAATATATGAATGGAAAAAAAAAAATTGCACCATCAAAAAAGATATTAATATAAATTAAACTAAATATAATCATGATCGATATATCTTTAGAAGAATTTGAGGTCCTCTATAAAGAAAAGCTTGATGTACTATTCATTAAAGTCAAAAGATCAGTAATCAAATTACTAAATGATGTTAAAGAAAATTTAATTGAAATAAAGGTGTGTATGGATCACTTTATCGAAGCTGGTGAGGAACGAATTGATGAAAAGGCTCAAAGATCACTACATTTCTTCTCTGATAAAATAAGAAGGGAAATAGATGAAATCGAGATTCCAGAAGAAGAAATGAATTACGAAAAAATCTCAGATTTATTAAATTCTCTCACAAAACTATTCGCAAGTATTAATGAAATTGCACGAAAATCCCTACCTAAGTTTCAAAAGGAAGTACAAGCTGAAATTAAAGAATTAAACTATATCACACGGAAATTAGGAAAGAGGAAAGGCATATTAGATGAATTTATGAGGAAAAAATATGGAGATCTAAAAGAAGCAGAAGCATTGCTTAAAAAAATACCAAAAATGTTTACATTTAGGGAAAATATTGAGCATGCTAAAGAAGATCTTGATTCCTTTGAGAATGAATTAGGGGAACGAAATAAAAATCAAGAAGATTTAACCAAACAATTAATCATTGTGGAAAAAAATGAACTCTTGAAAGAATTTGAAGAAAAAAGCGATAATTTATACAAATTACGAATGAAAATCAATGAAAAGCTGAGTTTCAAGAAATCGTTAAAGAAGATGAAATTTGAGCTAGAAAAAGGTACGATACATGTACCAAATGTTGATTTAAACTATATTAAAGAATTTCTTAAAGATTCAATCACAACATTGAGTAAAGAATCGAAAGATCTCACCCGCTTTTCCAGTTTGTTGATTCAATTACGGCATATTCTAGAAGAAAATAAATTAAATCTTAAAACTGAAACTAAAGAGAAAACTATTGAACAAATCAATCATATATTTGAAGAAAAAGAAATTTATCAAGATATTGAAGAACTTAAAGAATTTAATCAAATCATAAGAAATTTAGAAGAAAAAATTAAAGAAGCAGGTATTGCATCAAAACTGGAGGATCTCAAAAATCAAATTTCAACTAATACTGCAAAATTGGAACACTTGCAAAATGATATTGAGAGGAAAAATAAAGACTATTTAAGATATCTAAGTTCATTGAAAGATGAACGAGAAGAATTTCAGCAATTAGTAGGTAATGTGCTTGGTGAAGAGGTAAAAATCCATATCTCATTTTCCTTTTAACAATTGGGTTTTTGAACTCTCTTTATTTCTAACATTCTGTTATCTCTAGAACTCTTTTTAGTTATTGCTAAATTTATATTCTGTTCGAGGAATCGAAAAGTTTCACTCTTAACCAGATTAAAAACTTTCATATACTCATAAGCTAACATCACATCGTGTTTTATGTCAATATCAAATCCCGCTCTGAAAGAATCATATACCGCAGTTTTTAATCCACGACTATTAGCTTCATTTAAAAGGGCAACTAGAGAAGGTATTGTGGGATGGGAAAAATATGTTGGAATGATCCCTGCGGGATTTCTTCCCAATACTGAGATTCCTGCTGAAACAACGGCAGGACACACAACAATTTGATTTTTCTCAATAAGATTTAATATATCTCTAAGATTATCGGGAGTAATTAATACAAGATCTGAAAATGTGATTACTGTTCTCTTAGCATTATATTCTTGGATTGCAATATTGTTAATGTCTTGAAGAATATCATCGAAACATTTTTGGGGCGTGCTGATCTTTTCTTTTATCGGGATAAATCCATATTCTTCTGCCAAATCTAATATTTCAGAGCTATTACAATATACAAGAGAATTTATCTGTAATTTCGTCTGAGAGATTTTAGAAAATAAATCCTTTAACATCGCAATAGTGAAATTCTTTAATTGTTCCCGGCTGAATATGTCCTTTAATCTGGATTTAGTTTTAGAAAGTGATGCTACTGGGATTAATAAAGTAGTCATGATGTGTTAGGTTTATATTTGAAAGCGATTTAATAATGAGAATAATAAAAAATCATACAATAAATAGTTTGATTTAATTCCAAGAATATTTTTATTTTATACCTTCTAAGATTTTTATTGCTAGCAGTTCAAATGCTTTATCGACATTCATATCATTTTTCGCGGATGTTTCGATATATTCAACCCCATATTTTGCTGCGAATTTTTTTCCTTCATCTTCAGAAACTTCTCTTGTCTCTGATTTATCAACCTTATTTCCTATTATTAAGAATGGAACATCACCACTGAGTTCCTTCAATTTTGATATCCAAAATTCTAAATTATCAAACGAGTTTTTGTTTGAAATATCAAAAATAATCATAGCTCCAAGTGCTTGTATAAAATAGTATTCATTAGCAAATAATTTATCTACCTGTCCACCGATATCCCAAAAATATAAACGAAATCCTTTTTCATAAATATCGTTTTCTAACTCAGGGTTTTGAAATTGTAGCTTGTTGAGCATTTTGCTTAAATCAATTTCTTTTATAAGGAAGTTAGCACCTATGGTTTGATGATATGCATCACTAAAATTACCATCCACATATCTTGCTAATAAACTAGTCTTACCTACTCCCGGTTGACCACAAAATACTACTTTTCCCCTATAAGAAATTTGTATCACCCCAAATTGATAATATTTAACATTATTACGTTCAATTTAAACTTTTTAATTTTATTATATGATTTTGGATTAAGAAGGATATGGAATTCTTTTAGGTGTCAACATTATCTCCTTAGTCTCAGCACTGATATAATGTCTGAACAAATGTTCATAACCCGATATCTGATTTCGTTTACCATTTTCTAGCCATAGCCCAGAGGTATACTCTGGAGCTTCTTTAACTTGATCTAATGTCGTGAGTAGAAATCCATCATCCACTATAAGCAACCCAAAAGGTAATACATTATCACCTTCTATTGAATGAACCTTAATTGATACTTTTAATAATTTTTTAATTTCTCCTTTCAAAAATTCATAATATTTTAATGCGATAACAACTTGGACATTTGTTGCGAACTTTTTCTTCCACAATTCTTTTAGGATCCACTCAAAGCCCCCTAATTCGGGCATAAGTAAATCGGGGGTAATTATGAAAAAAATTCGAGTTTCTGCTAAGTTGATTAATTCTTTAATCTTTTTTCTTATTTTGTCTCTTGTATCCAGAGACCATACACGAGGTTCAGATTCTTCTTGTTCAATTTCCAATTCCACTATAGCTTTTTCGATAAGCAAACTCTTATCGATTTTACTTTTATAATCTGACCGGATTGTTTTAAAAATTTTTTCAATAGGAATAACTTGATAATTCGCTCCTCTTTTAACTGGTTCTTTCTGGATGAATCCTTTTTCTATCAATCTATTTAAACTATCATATACTCGGGCACGATCCACATTTGAAAATTTAGCTATGTCAGCAGGACTTAAGATTTTATATTTTGCAAGAGTTAGTAAAACTTTCGAATCATTTTTAGTAAATCCTAAATCTTGCAGAGCAAATTCTATCTCAGGTTCCGAGAATTTTTCTATTTTATCTCGAGTATTCAAAAATTCAATTAAACCCTTATCATTTATAATTATCATATCATAAATATAATATTTTAATCTTTATTTTTCGATAATTAAAAAGAAATCATCTTAAGAAAGAGAATAATGATCTCGATTGGATAGTTTCATAATTTGACTTCAACTATTGTAAACCTATCCTACTTAAGAGATTTTTCATTAGAATAAAAATTCTGAAATCATTCGCATTTACTTGGATATACTTTTTATTATCACATTTTTTAATTTTTACAAGTTGCGATAAGTCTAATACTTTTTTGATAGTTATTAAGTATAATCGATCTTCCTAATTGAAATAATAATTGAGTAAAATACAACCCTCAGAAAATTTTTATTTATCATTTAATAACAAATAAAAAATTATGTTAATATTGCTATTTTGTCGGTCTTAGTAGTTTTAGTACATTTCAGATCTAAAAAATTCAATCAAATAGATCTCCAATAACCACTATTTCGAACCATAACATTTATATAATAGAAAATCGTAGTTATTATTAATTATAAATCTATATTATAACCGTATTATTTCAATAAATTGTGGAGGAAAATATAAAAATGGCTAAAAAGAAAGCTCCAGTAAAAAAATCTGAAACTTATATTGCGAAAGCTCCTATTCGAAGGTTGATGAAAAAGGAAGGGGCAGATTTAGTTGCTGCAGCAGCATTAGATAAATTAATTGAATTTCTTGAAACTAAAGCAGCAGAAGCAACTAAAGACGCAAACAAAATTTGTAAAGAAGATAAGCGCAAAAGAATATCTGCTGCAGATGTAAAAAATGCAACAAGATAATTAACGATTATTCGCTACTTTTTTTTTTAATTTTATTTTACAGAATCAAGATTCATTAAGGAACTTCTAAAAATTTTCAAAAAAGCTTTTACTAAGGAATTTGTCAATATTAGCTATCAATTTTTTCTTTACTGATTCCAACCCCTCAGGTAAAACCCTTGTTTTCCCAACTATATCAATAAATCCTAACTCTGCACCAAAACGAGGAACAATATGAAAATGTAAGTGATCAATACTTGCTCCTGCAATTTTTCCTTGATTCATACCAATATTGTATCCAAGAGGATGATATAAATCATCTATTAACAATTGTAATCCTTGTATTGTTCGCGATATATGAATAATTTCATCCTTAGAAAGATCTCCATAGCTTACTAGATGACGATTAGGAACAACCATTAAATGACCGGGATTATATGGATAGAGATTTAATGATATGAAAAGTAAATCATCATGATAAATTTTCAGTGAAACTACGCGATCATCATTATCTCTAACACCACATAAAATGCAATCTATTTTTGGGCGAGTTTTTCCTTGTACATAATCTAATTTTCCTAAAGCTTGCAGCCAATCTTCAAAGACCATGATATTTTTACCTAATAATCAAATCATGAATATAATGTATAATTCGATCCTGAATCAAAATCCTTTGCCTTCATGAGATCCTTTGGTTTAATTTTTCCTATACAATACTCAGATAATATCATATTACTATATACCATGGCATCAAATACTCGATGAATACTCCTGAAAAATGTATTCTTAGAAAAAGAATCATTTTTTGAAAGAAATATTTGATCTGAGATTTCAAAACGGTGATTTTGAATATCTATTCGATATAAAACATCTTTTAATAGAAAATGTTTACGTATATCCATAAAAAATTGCATTTTCTTAGGCATTTCCAATGAATCAAGTGCTTTTACATGCGGGGGTGAAATTTGGGTTCCAACTGAAAGGATTATTAGTTCTTTATTTTTTGGCATGTATACCGCCATTCCTTTTCCTATGGATCGCCCGTGTGAATCTCTCCCAGGAGGAT
>JAGXNQ010000006.1 GCA_019894955.1 Promethearchaeota archaeon
TTGAAGCTCTTCCTCAAGTGGAGTTAGCAGAAATGGGAAGTCACATGGAGAAGATGCATTATTGCTTGAGGTTAGCAAAAAAGCAAGGGCTCACGCAATTTGAGACATATTACAAGCACGTGGAGAGATAGATGGTTAAGTGACATTTTAGCAGAAAAGATCGAGAGGATTTTACAAGAATAAATGAAGCCGACATTTAATGTATCAATTAGTCTTTGAGCCTTGTGAACAAATACTGCACTGTAAGAAACAGAAGCAAGCAAATATTAAAAATTTTACTATTTCACCATCATTCATTAACATTTCCTTATATTTCTTTTTGAAGAAATTTTATTTTAATGCAATATTTTTAACTATTTGATAATGAAGATTATGATTTTATTAAAAAACAAGCTTTTCCTTGTTATTATTCAATTTTTGATATTAACGTTAATGATTTATGTACTCATTCCTATTATCATCTTTTTTGATTTTAAAAAAGCGTATTCAACCAACTTGAGTACATTCTTTTTATTTAACTTTTTTTTCTATGTGTTTTTGTTCCAACATGAGAACGATTTCTTTGAAAGCCATTTTCCTATTTTTATTATAAATACTCTATTACTTGGTTCTGCTATAATTGTATTTTCAATTGGATTATCAATAGTTTTAAAATATTTCAAAAAACTGAAGGAAAAACAGAAACAAATACAATTTGATACAAATGAGGGAAAATTTTTGATGGTATGCCCCAAATGTGGTACCGAATTTCTAAAAGGATTTACTAGTACTATACGCCCTATGGTGTCTAGTAAATCCTTTTAAATTTTTCAAAGAAAGTTAATTTAATACAATAAATATTAATAACTAATGATGAAAGTCAGATGTTTTTTTGAGCAAAGGATTGTATCTTTCATTTTGCAGTTTATTTTATTGACTCTTCTGATTTATGGTTTTAATTATTCTTACCAAATAGATTTCGATGCAGACGTAGAAAGGGAACAGATAGTTATAATTCAATTCTTAGCAAATTATGTTTTATTCCGCGGTGTTGATGATACAATCTTCATGTATTCAGCCTGGTTACTTATTTCGTTCTTGCCTATTTTAATTAATATAGACTGTAAAAAAGCCTACTCTGCTAACCTATTGACATATTTCGTATTAAATTTTTTCGTTTATGTTTTTCTTTTTAGTAAGGATATGAGGGTTACAGACGATTTTTTTACTTTGAATTTTATAACCTTAATTTGGAACACGATACTATTAGGGTTCACCATCATAATTTTTAGCATTTTAGTATCTTTTTTATTAAAAAAAATCAAACCAGCTCAATTCCAACAAATAGATGTTTTAGATAATAAACCCTTAATGATTTGTCCAAAATGTGGTACAGAATTTCAATCTATTCCGATGTTTTGCTATAATTGTAATACTAAATTAATTAATGAAGAGGATGATAACTCTGAAGTCTGAAACTTCAAATAATTTCGATTTGATGTTTAATCCAAAAACCGTCATGTTTTATGGAGCTAACCCTAAAACCTCTTTTTTTATAAGTGGATTCATTAGGCAAAATTATGATCTAAACAATTTGTATCTAGTATCCTCAAAATTGGATACTATTATGGATATAAAATGTTACAAAACGGTAGACGAAGTCCCTGCAGAATCTTTTGATCTAGTAATTCTCTCAGTTAGACGGAGTATTTTAATAGAGACTCTTGAAGACATTTTGTTAAAAAAAAAAGTAAAATTCTTCCATATATTTACAGCAGGTACGGGAGAAGCAGATGATATTGGCGTTGAGATTGAAAGCCAGTTAAAAAAGATTTTAAACCAGCATTCTGACACTAGAGCTATTGGACCTAATTGCATGGGAATCTATAGCCCTAAAGGTAAAATTGCTTATTATTCTTCTTTTCCAGTTGAAATTGGGAATATTGGTCTGATATTTCAATCTGGAGATTTACATTCGAAAATGGTAAAATTTGGATCAAGAAGATATGATCTAAGGTTTTCTAAAGGAGTAAGTGTTGGAAACTGTGTGGACATTCAAATTTCTGAACTTTTAGAGTATTTTAATGAAGATATTGATATCGATATAATTTGTGTATATCAAGAGGGTTTTTCTCCCTTCTATAAAGAAGAAGGGAAGAGCCTGTTTGATACGTTGAAAAAAATGAAAAAGCCTGTTTTATACATTCGAGGTGGAAAAACTTTAAGAGGTCAAACAGCAGTGTTAACTCATACAGGTGCAATCGCAACTTCAGAAAATATTTGGAGAGCTATATTCAAACAAACACCAACCATTGAGGTAACTTCTTCTTTAGATGATTTAATTGATTATACTTACATGTTTTTCCACTACTTTAATTATTTTAAAAAAAATAACCGCCCTCTAGTTTATCCTGATAATAAGCGAGCTTTAGTCATTTTATGGTCTGGGGGATTCGGGATATTAGCTACAGATACTTTAACGGAGTTAGGTATAGAACTTCCACATTTCACAGGAGATAAATTGGCAAAACTTGAAGCTATTTATCCTGCAACAATTGGCAGTTTAGCGAATCCATTTGATTTACCATGGGTAACATCTAGGAAAGAATTTTTAGATGTGTGTAAGACTGCAATTGATAAAAATATTGATCTCGTAATATTAGAAACCGATGCGTGGAGTGATCTGAACTCAGATCGTTTCAAAGGATATTATCATAATATAAGTGAAATTAAAAAACATGTTGAGTCTCATAATAAGGTTTTTATAATTATATTACATGATTATCCAAGTGAATCAAGAAAGCAATTTTATGAAATGCTCATAGCAGATAATTTTCTAGTCTACCCAAATCTTTTTACAGCAGCCCAATCTTTTCTTAAACTATATGAGTATGGGCAAAAGCAAAAAAAATTAAGAAATTTTTGATATTTATTTTTATTCACTCAATATCAATCTGAAAAGATTTATCCAATGATTCATATTTGATCTAATGGCTGGAGAGTTTATTGCAATTTTCGCTGTGCTAACTTTTGTTATTTCAAATGTGATTTTTAAAAGAACTGAACACGAAGCAAGCCCTACATTCATAAATTTTGTCCGTACTGCCGTTGGAACACTCACATTTTTCATATTTGCTATAATATTCAACGTTTTCTTTCATATTTTTATACTTCCTTGGGAATTATGGATGATTCTATTCACAAGTTTCATATTTGGGCAAATAATTGGTGATACTGCATATTTTATAGCACAAAAAGAGTTGGGAACTACAATGGCTCTTGCAGTTTCAATGATTTTTCCCCTCATAACCTTTATTCTCTCAATGATTTTCTTAAATGAACCATTTGACCTTCGTGTAGTTTTCTCACTTACTCTTGTTGGTTTAGGCATTTATATTATTGGTAAAAGTAAAGTCAGTATTAATTTACGATCCAAATCAATCATAGAATCTAAAAATTATCAATCTAAACGCTCCATATCTCGATTTAAAGCCATTAGCTTTGGAATTTTAGCAGCTTTTGGATGGGCATTTGGCTTAGTTATCATTGATTTTGCTACAAATGAAATCAATCGTATCTTGGCAGTAGAAGAATTAAGTTCTATAATTGGAAATGTCATAAGGTTTCCATTTGCTCTGATAATATTGCTAACTATGGTTTTACGTGAAAATTATAGAACAAAGCCAGTAAACAGGAATATAGAAAGAAGTGGAAAGACTTGGGCACTTTTAATTGTAGGTGCGATTATTGGTACATCTATAGGTGCATATTTTTATACCGAAGCTGCTCGTGTAGCAGGTGCGACAGTCATGGCTTTAATTGCTAGTGCTAGCCCCCTTTTTTCTCTTCCGTTGACATATTTCATAAACAAGGAAAAGATTACGAAATTTGGTTTTGTTGGAGTTATTTTAACCATTTTAGGAGTAATAGTTATTACATTCTAACGATAATAGGATCATATGAACATTGAAATTAAATCATTAAATCCAGAATTAATTGATGATTTTTTATATTACTTTGATAAAGTAGGATTTACTGATAACCCCGAATGGTCAAGATGCTATTGTTACTTTCATCATTTCCCTGGCTCAACTAAAAAATGGATGAAACGGACTGGGGAGGAAAATCGCGCTGATTCTGCAAATTTAGTCTTAAGTGGTGTGATAAATGGATTTTTAGCTTATCAAGATGGAAAACCTATTGGATGGATTAATACGGATCTAAAAGAAAATTACCTGAAGGTGCCTTTTGAAAAAGAAATAAAGCCATCTAAGGATGGAAAAATCGCATCAATAGTGTGTATATTGATAGCTCCTTCACATCGAAAGAAGGGTCTTGCCAAACAACTTTTGAAGAAAGTTTTAGTGGAATTAAAAGAGAATGGTGTAAAATGGGTAGAAGCATATCCTCGATTAGGTGATTTATCTGATGCACATCATTATCACGGTCCCCTTTCATTATATCAATCAGAAGGCTTTTCCATTGTTAAGGAATTAAAGAACATGGTTGTAGTGCAGAAAGAGCTTTAAAAAGTAAATTAATCATCCTAATCCTTCAAGATAAAAAAGTTGAATTACTCATGAATGATGAAAAAAATAAACGAATGGAAAGGATTCAGAAAATTAGAAATTTCATTCAAGAACTCGAAGATATAAAAGAAAGTATTATAAAATTTTTAAACACCCGTTTAAAATTGGACGAAGTAACAAAAAATCTTTGGATTTCAGATGTGAAAGATTTTTACTATAATACCGTGTCCGCTTGGGAAATGCTTAATAACGCAGCGAACGGAAATTTAAAATGCGTAGATGATTCTAAGAATTTTTTACATCTCGCAAGAGGTCAGTTAGCTAAATCGATAAGTGAATTAAAGTTTTATAAAGAAGAGTTAGTATCTAATCTCATAAAAGAAGTTGAAATTAATTTTGAAAAATGTTGGAATGCTTTTTATTTTGAATTCGAAAGTTTAACACCAATTAATAAAAGTATTAAACCCATCCCCCGAGTTATTAAGATATCTAGTTTTGAATATCACTTACCTTGTTCAGTCTGTGGTAAAATTTCTATCACATATAAAATAGGTCCTGATTGGCTTGATGATCATGAATCACTAGTTTATATTGGCATTACGCATAGTAGGTCATTAAGAAAGGATCTTGCAAATATGTTATTTGAAATACTAGATAATGAAAACCTTTCTGGGGTTCATCAATTCATGCTAAAATATCATTCTCTAGAAGGATTAGATGCGTACTGTCCTGAATGCGATAAAATATATTGTTGGGAGCATTATAACGCAAAAGAAGATTATGATGACGGGTTCTACGATTGCACCTGCGGTGAATGCCCAAATGGACATCGAAGGATGATCGATGATTAATAAATTAAAAAAAAATTGCTTTTTTTATTCTAATGAGTTAAATTGTCTTATTCGTAATATTTTTCAAAGAGTTTTAATTCGTTCGAAATTTCTTTTAATTTATTCATTTCTTCTTCAGTTGGAGTCTCTTCTTTGTAAATATCATACAGCTTCAAACCTAGATTTTTTCTAACTTTTTGTTCAAGTTTATTAATTTTTTGCTTGGTTGCATAAAATTTTATCACTTTAAATTTGAGTTTAGTTAAAGATTTTTCCCATTCTTCAGTGAATGATCCATTCTGAATATCTTCTAGCACTTTTTTCATAATTGGCTTAATAGGGATTTTGCGGTATCTTATTCCCCTGCTCATGGCTCCATATTGGCTGGTTTGTGAATGAAAGTCTACTTGTTTTATCAAACCAATTTCTGCCATTTTCTTGTATGTATATGACATCTCATTGCTCATGTATAACTCTACTAAGACTGCTTCAGGTGGATACCCTGCGTCAATTAAAGTGTAGATTGCAGTAAGTAAAACTCGTCCAAAAGCAGGACCAAATCCTTGCTCATTGAATAAGTCCAATTCAGCTTCTTGTTTAAAAGTCACTTGTATTGCACCCTTTTTTAATGTCCCTATCCCATTCGCTAAAGCTAATAATATATTTAAAGCTTTCCCAGTATAATCTTGTTCCACACTTATAAAGCTAAAGAAACCTTGATTGTTAAGATAATTTTCTCTTACTCCTACTCCAATCATCCTGGGAGCTAACAAAATTACATCTACATTTTCAGGAGGCTCAATTAACTTAAATCCGATAGTGTATCCCGATGCAAACACTAACGCACATCCAGGTTTTAGGATATCCTTTAGACTAGAATCGAATATTTCTTTCATAATTTCATCAGGAATGAGAATAAATACTATGTCAGCCAATTTTGTTGCTTCTTTAATTGTATATGTAGAAAAATTATCTTTTATGGCAATTTCCTTATATTTATCCTCTCGGTTTCCGATTATGACTTCCATTCCAGAATCTCTTAAATTTAACGCTTGAGCACGTCCCTGATTTCCATAGCCAATAATTGCAATGGTTTTATCTTTTAAAACTTCTAAATTTGAATCTTTTTCGTGAAAAATATGGGCCATTATTATTATCCTCTACCATATAGAATTTGTGCTATATTTAAAGAATTTTTTCATACTCAAAATCATTCTTCTTTAAAATGGCTTCAACCATATCTATAAACACACCGCGGATATTATGGCTATCTTTAGAAGAAGTTTTATAAAAGGGAATGGAATTATGTTTCACTCTGAAATTTTCTATCACCAATTCATCTACCTTTTCAGGATCTTGGATTAAATCACTTTTACATCCTACTAAAATTTTGGGTGTTTCCTTATGAAGTAATTTTGATAGATGATCATTCCACCAATTTAACCCTAAGAGAGAATTATTCAAATTAAATAAGCTAAAAACAAGAAAAACTCCATTAGCACCATGAATATAATAACTAAACATCTTTTTGAATTGTTCTTGTCCCCCGAAATCCCATATAGAGAGTCGGACAAACGATTCTTCGCCATTAATGATTACTGGAATGTCATGGGTATAGAAATCAATACCAATTGTCAATTTTGTGTTAGCATCGAACGTATCTAAGCATAGTCTTCTCGCAATGCAGGTTTTTCCTACGCCCCCATTTCCAATAAGACAAATCTTGAAGATATATGTTGGTTTGATATCGTCTTTAAACATGAAGTTCTTTTCTCATTAAATTAATTTTGGTTAAATAATACCTATGTAAGGATAATCGATATTTTCAATTTTAAATCTTTAGAAATTGGAATAAAATTTCCACCATAAAGAATATTTTATTGCAATGATTTTACTTTCTTTCACTAATTATTGTAAAATGAGTGTATATATAGTAGATTTTTAACATTAGAATAATATTTGAATTATTTAACAATGCAAGAGAAGTTTAAAATGCCACGTCGTAAAAATGATAGAGATGGTGATGGATGGTCCGATAGTACGGAACGAGCTCGTGGATCCAGCCCATATAGAAGATCTTCAAGACCGACTAATGATAGTCGCTCTCATCGAAGACGAGAAGCAGCTAGAAACAGAAAGCGTAGGGAAGCTAGAAGAAAAAGAAGAAGTTCAACAATGAATTCTTCATTATCTTCTTCATCTAATGTAGGTGGTGCTATGGTAAGTTCTGCAATAGCTTCTCTCTCTCGAGCAATTTTATTAGTTCCCGTCATTATATTCATTGTTATAGCTGTTGCCATGATAATATTCTTCATAAATTTCAGCAAGATTTTTGGCTCGCTTCCATAATCCAGAAATACAAGTGATATTCTTAATTATAATTTTCTTTTTCTTTTGGCTAATTAAAAAAGAAATATCAATCTTAATTCAGAAATTAATGCTCTAAATAAAGAAAAGTTTTATTTAAGAAGCAAATCTCAAGTAATTGGTGTCAAATTTCCTCAGAAACATTATGTAATAACCAGATTGATCCGATCAACATGCTCATTTGAACTCAGTTTTTGATCACTTTTGCAGATCCGAAATTACTACTAAAAAAATTGTTGCAAATCACATGTGATTTTTTTTGTCGAACAGAATTCATCCATCTTATTTATCAGAATTACTTGCATCAACCAACACATTTATATATGAGTAATACCAATTTAAAATTGATTAACATAAAAATATTTAAAAAAAATTTAAAATAATAACGTGGAGGAATAAAAAATTATGGCAGCTTTCGCATGGTCTCCGCTTCGCTCACTTATGAAAAAGGCAGGTGCTGAAATCGTAAGTCGTGCAGCAGTAGACAAATTAATGGATTACCTCGAGGAATATGCAAAAACCTTAACTGGGTGCGCCCTCGATATTGCAAAACACTCAGGTCGTAAGAAAGTAACACAAGACGATATGAAAATCGCTATAAATTTAATTTAAATCGATTTCCATCTTGGGTCTGAATGTTTGGCAAAAAAATCAAACTTTTTTTTTTTTATATTACTGATTCTTGTTAGATCAATTGATTGTCGTTATTGCTACAAAAGCTTTCTTTCCAAGAAGGAACTTTATGATCACTTGAAGCAAAGACACCCAAAAAAGAATTAAATTAAATTTTTAAATCACTATAAAGTGATTATATTATCTAAAGTATCTAGAAAAGAATTCGGAGGATCATGTCTAAGGTTACCATGAAAATTTCTGATTGTTTCCCACAGGATAGGGTTTACTCCAATTTTATTTCTTTCTTCTTCCGTCATTCGTTCTAGTTTTCTTTTTTTTGAAATTACTTTGTTTAAATGTTTGAAAATGGGATTTTTTCCCATTATCCAAACTTTTAAATGTTCTTTGTTTTGAAAGCTCTCAATCTGCTCTATTTTACAATTGCGGAGGTTCAATTCTTCTAATTTTGATAAAGTATCAAGACCTTTAAGGGTTTGAATTGGGTTTTTGCTGAGGTTTAATTTCACTAAATTTGATAATGATTCTAATCCTTCAATTTGGGAGATGGTATTATTGCTGAGGTTTAATACTTGTAAATCCGTGATCATATCTAGACCTTTTAATTCAAAAACACTTTTAATTTTTCTGTCAAATATACTTAGCGTTAGGAGCTTTTTTTTCCTTTTAACCTTGTATTCTTTTCCTTTATACATTACAGACATTAATTACTTCTTTGTCAATTTATTATATAAACCTTTTCAAACTTTTTATTGATAAATTTGCTTCGATTATGGTTCACGCACCAAAATTACCGCCATAAAGTATAATATTATGGACATCCCAATTTCATTGTATTAGAAATAGATAATTCTGCCTTACTCTCTCTCCCAGAGTCAATGATAAATATAAAATCATTAAAAGAGATATTATCAAATAATAATTGGGATTCAGATGGTGAAGAGTGCGACACCTTTGACGTGGATCTTTACTTATTCATATGTAAAGCATGTCATCATTATTTTCAAAATTTAAATCGATTTCTATCTTGGGTCCGAATGTTTGGCAAAAAAAATCATACTTTTTTTTATTTTAAAATACTAATTCTTTTTTGGACCTTTCTTTCTCATTTTATTTCCAGATAAGTAAAGAATACAACATCCGGGGCATATTGATATGAACTGGTTACGAGAAATATATTCCCTAAACTTTTGATATTTCGATCCAAACCATATCTCTTCAAAAGAATTATCATGTAAATTACCCATAACGAGATCGTAAAAAACATGGCAAGGTGCAATGTCTCCATTGGCAACAATATCCGTAGAAACCCAGGGAATAATGCAACTTTTATATTGATCACTCATCTTACTCCAGTCTGCCTTAAGATAAGCATCAAGGTTTTCTAGAGTAAAAGAAGGGGGTAAAAGTAGTAAGTTTTTGTTTTTCTCTTTTAAGGCTTTCTTCACTTTTAAAACTTGACGTGATAACTCTGAACATTCTATATTTAAAAAGTCACGAGGTTCTCTTACTAAACCTTTCCAATATTTCGCATCTTCTATATTAAATTCTGTTTTTAGAAATTGGGCATAGCTTTCCCCCATTTCTGGAGTGATAAAATTTTGCATTTGGATAGTAATCCAATTAAAATATTCAAGGTTTAAATCTTTAAGAAAGAATTCCTCAATTGAATCATAATTTTCAGGTGTGACTGTATAAATGATACTTAAATCCGGACTTTTTGAGTTATGTTTCTTTTTCTCTTCTACAATCGCTTCTATCCCAGCCATTGCTTTATCATAACTGCCAATCCCCCTTTGAATTTCATTTTGTTTACGGGGTCCATCAAGAGACACTCGGACGGAATCAAATTTGGTCTTCACTAACAATTTAGCATTTTCCTCAAGCAATGTACCGTTTGTAGGAGTATCGACAAAACATTTAGCTTTCTTAATTTTTAAAATTAATTCTTCAAGATGTGGATAAATTAAAGGTTCCCCACCAAATAGAGAATACCTGGGATTTGCTGGAGTTAAATATTCAATTACCTGTTTTAATTTGCCAAAATCTAAAGTATTTGGTTTCATTTTTAATTTATTTTGAGAATAAACTCCAGTTTCCCCAAAGTAATAACACATCTTACATCTTAAATTACAATTCTCAGTAAGGTGTAAAGTAATATTTCGAGGGAGATTTAATTGTTTCGTAATTCGTATCCTCTTATTTTAAATTCTCTTCTTCCTATTTACTAATAAAATCCTTAAATATAGATAATTTATAGAAACTTTAAAAGCATATTAAAAAGGATATATGTATAAAAATCAACTCTGATCATTGGTTTTTAATGAATAGAATTGAGGGTTAATCACCGATAGGATATTTCTCAAAAAGAGTGTCTGTCATGACCTCAAATGCTTTCTCTACGTTTTGTCCAGTCTTAGAAGAGAGTTCTATAAATGACTTTAGACTATATGTTTTAGCGGCTTGAATCCCCTCCTCTCTTGATACGGCACGATATTCCTCCAAATCAAGTTTAGATCCTATTAACATTATGGGTATATCTCCAGCATGTTCTCTAACGAGTTGAGTCCAAGCAGGAAGATGTTCGAGGGTTCTATTATTTGTGATATCATAAAGGAAAAATGCAGCATTTGCACCTTTACAATATTGAGAAAGCAAGAATCGGAATCTTTCTTCACCACCAAAATCCCAAATTTGTAGTTTTACCCTGTGAATGTTATGAAAAATGACGTTTTTTGAATAAAAATCTACTCCAATGGTTAGTTTTAGATCGCGAAGGAAATAGCCAGAAATGAATCTTATCGTTAAGGAGGTCTTCCCAACGGAAGCATCTCCAAGCATCATAACTTTAAAAGTATAATCGAAATCCGTCAATATCCTTAACCTAAATCAAAAAGTCCTTTCCTTTTTATTTTACAAACTCGTCAAGGGGAGAGAGCTTAAAATTTTTATTAGCGATTCTTTTATTATATGAACTGATTAATGAATAAAAATTATATCTAGTATTATTTAACCTTTCTTCTTAAAAAATTATGCTATTAAAAGATTATAACTAAGATATTAAAGAGTGAATGTGCGACTAAATTTGGTAGAAGTGATTCTTTATTTATTCTATATAGAACACCAAAGAGTAACCCAAATGTAAAATAATATCCAAAAAATGTGATCATTGTAGAAAATGGAACTAAAATCGGAGGAATATGATAAAGCGTGAAACAAAGAGCCGAAATAATCAATGCTATGTAATATTTTGATTTATTCTTGATTTTTTTAAAAATAAAACCTCGGAAAAATCCTTCTTCACAAGGTCCGACTATTAGAACTTGAAGAACAATTATGATAACAAGCTCAATAATCTGTGGATTTATTGGTTCAACATTAATTGTATTATTAATCGCATTCTCTACAAAAACAGTACCCAACACATTTTTAATCACAATATCAACAAAAAAAATAAAAATCCATCCGCCAATAAAATAAAAAATAACACCTATTAAGATTCCTTGAGAAATCAATAATAGAATTCTCTTGATATTGTAATTTGACAAACTAAAACCCATATCTACTAATTCTTCTTTAAATGATTTCTTTTCTATGTACGATGCTATTAAATTGGGAATTATAATTAATAGAATTTCTAAAGTGATAAATAAAATCAAGATAAGTGGAGTCGCTCCTAGATTGATCGACATCGTTAATGTGATAACAAATTATTTCCATTTTATAAATTATAAAATTAAATCTCTCATCATTATTATTACTATCTTGATTTTATTCAGTCTTGATGACTATAAAGAATACTTTCTCTTTTATTGATGAAAATGAGAAGGATAGCTCAAATTATGATTATTCAATAAATAAAAAAATCGGATTAACAAAAGAACAGCTACTATTTAAAAACCTGAAAGAAATCGCCCAGGATTATTTGAAAATTGAGGAAACTAAAAAAGAATTCATCAAAATAATCAAAAAAAATAAGGAAGAGCTTGATTTTTCTGAATTTATAGAGGACCCATATTTTAATATAAAAGAAAACGTTTTAAGCAACGAAATGGTCCATGCAAATATTAGGGGATTGAATGTGGCTAGTGTTGATGGTAGTTCTGTTGTTAAACATTTTATGAATGCTGATTTTTCATTTCTGAAAGCGATTTGTGTAAAATATTATTTCTATAAAAACGATTCCTCTAATATAAAATATTATCCCGATTTGAGTGGATATAATAACTACATGGTTCAAGGAAATTTTATCAATATGGACGAAAATAATGTTGATGCTCAGATCTCAATGGATATGAATTTTATGGAGATCAGACTTCTCAATGAATTAATTGAAAATAGTGATAATTTAGATCTTATTATTATTGATGGTTCTATCGTCCCAATGCCTATTAATCTCATTTTTACACGAGATATTGATATTTCAAATGAATATGATAAACTCCTGAGAGAATATCGTCAATTATACGCCAATTGCATGAATAAAGATATTATCTTAATTGGTTCAATCAAGGACACCAGAACTTCGGCACTGATTCATTCGTTGCGTAGTGGAATTCAATTATTAAAACCGAATAATTCTAGATTAAGTGATTTCATCAAAATAAATTACCGTCAGATAATTAATTATTTCTCTGATTTGGATTTTTTTACAAGATTATTAAATAAATCAGAGAGATCATGTATATTCAATTGTAAAAAAGATATGGAGAAGATACGCGAATCGGGAATTAAAAGGGAAATACCCAATTATTTTCAATATAAATTCTATGCATATTATCTAAAAACAGTTAAATATGACACTCCCTGTCGGATCGAATTTTTCACTAATGAAGATAATACGATTGAAGAAGCATCTGAGAAAGCTGATTTGATTAGCTCTATAATCTTACCAATATCAAGTTATAACGAAAATTACGGCTTACCAATACCACAGATTGAAGCTCATAGGAGAGCCGTATTTAAACCTTCAGAAATTAATCTCTTATTTAATAATTTAACGAGAAATCTTAGCAAAAACGGGATAACATTGCTTGAAAAAAGGAGAGCAAGAAGACCTTTTTAATTTTACTTGAGAGTTGCACGATTTAAGAAGATATCTTCAAAAAAAATATGTCTATTCAACAATACTTCATTTTTAAACCCATTTTCATCAATAAATTTATAGAGCTCATCTAAATTTGTATTAGAGGAACATATGTAATAGATGTGGCACTTTTTTTGATGATTTAAATACCTTTCCACTTGTGAGAAGAATTTAGAAAGGACTTTTAGCCCATCGATTCCCCCATCCCATAAATAATCAATTCTTTTTCTTTCAATTCTTTTAATTGAAGGTAAATAAGGTGGATTGAAGATTATTATTTCAAAAGAGTCTTTCAAATGATTCGGAAAGGATTCAAATAAATTAGAATGAATATAGTTTATTTTATTATCAATATTATTTCTTTTTTCATTTATCTGAGCACATTTTATTGCATTTTGTAAAATATCTGAAGCATAAATTTTAGAAGGGAACATGTTTAATAGCTCTAAAAAAATAGCTACGATTCCGGTTCCAGTTCCTAAATCCAAAATGTTTTCTATCTCTCTAATGGGAATCTCATCAAAAAATTCTTGAGAGATCTTACTTCTTATGAAATCTAAGATTAGAAATGAATCGTCCGAAGGAGAATAAACATCCTCAAAAGGATTATGAATGATGGGGTCAGGCATCTTTTCTTTCATATACATCAGATCAATTTGTGTATTCATAGAGAAGTTTGCAAGTTTTAATTAATTCTCCTATTCCCTTATGAAAGACTTTTTCATCTGAAATCGAATTAGATATAATAAGATTTATTATATCTGATTTTGTTAAAGTATATGATGTTCTGTTCTTTATATATAATTCTAAAGAATTAGAAAATGTTTTATTTTTATAAGGTGTGATACCAGCAATAAATTCAATGAAAAATTTTCGTTTCATGGGTTCTTTGAGAAAAGAATTCAAGTTTGGTTTTGGTTTGATTTTGATAAGGGCTAAATCAATGTTTGGAATAGGGTAAAAGGAATTTCTTGAAACTTGAGATTTACTTATAATACTCATGAATGCATTAAAAGTAACACCTATTCGGGAGAAATTCTTGTATTTTTTAGTATCTGAAATCCTCTTCGAGAGAGAATTTTCCATTATCATTATACCAACTGGAGAATTTTCTTTATAAAAAAAATGTTCAAGTATTGGACCCGTAATAGTATAAGGAATGTTCGAAACTATTTTATCATGAAGAGGAATATCGGATTTTAAAGCATCAGCATTAATAATTTCAACGTTTGTTGAAGTAGAAAAATTTTCGGTGAGGTAATGATAGAGTTTTTTATCAATCTCATATGCATAAACTTTTTTTGCTTTTTTCTCCAGCTCTGTAGTTAATGCTCCTAAACCCGCTCCTATTTCTAAGACTGTCTCATCTTTAGAAATCTCAGCCTCGTTTATCATTTTAATGAGTATATTTCTATCAGTCAAAAAATTTTGCCCGAGACTCTTATTCGGAGCAACACCGATTTTGTTTAAAATGAGTCGAGTCTCTGTAAGATTCATTTTTTTATTCATATTTTTGTGTCTTGGAAAATAAGTAATATTTAACTCCTTCTCTTTGAAGTTCTTTAATTATTCTTTGAGCGATTAATTTAGTTGGATTTGATATGCTCGTACGATCAGAAATATCTTGAAAAGTTGTGAATTTTTGTCTATTTCTAGCATTGAGAATCTCCCACATATGTTTTTGACCTACTCCTGGTAATAGTTTTAATGCGTGCATTCGTGGTGTGATTGAAGTGGAGTTATTGAAGAAATTAATGAATTCTCCTTCAAAGTTTTTTACTTCTTGTTCAAGTATTTGCTGAAGAAGTGCTTTTGAAGTGTTTGTTAAGTCTTTATAATCTATTTTTTTAATGACATCTCGAAGTTTATTATGTCTCATAAATTCTTCATAAGTGCCTTTTTCTTGTACTTTTATTTCAGAATCTCTATTCATTTTCACTTCATATAAAACAAAATCAGGGAATGTAATAACTTGTGCAATTGGTATTTTTGACCAACTAGGTTTATCTTCCATTGGATGTCCATGGAGAAGTAAGTCTATAATAATAAGCTCTCTATATTTCTTGATGAATTGCTTTTTTTTCCCTTGATCTTTCCCTCGATAGTCGGGTTTTCGAGGGTCTCGTCTGTATCGATCTCGAGGTCTTTCCATAAGCACCAATTTTCTTGTTTTTTATTTTCCAGAGATCCATAATGAATATTTTTTTATATTCCTTAACTTTGAAGGATTCCTATCCTAAAAAGGACATCTCATTAAATTTAATAATAACATATATTTTAAATTCTTCGGGTTGGGATTATATATTTGAAAAAGTATCTTAACTTAAACTGATATAAGTTCTTCAATTTGATAAAAGAGATCTTGCAATTCCTCTTCACTTAGAGATCTTGCAGTAATAGATTTTTCTAAAATCATTCTTAATTCCGGAACCGATCGTGGATAAATGTTAACGATATTAATAGCATAGATTTCTTCTATGTCATATTTATCCATTAAGAATTTTTGAAGTTTGGCTCCATCCTTTTCACTCATTTTAGCAAATTTGTTTACATAATTATAGGTTATTTCTTGAAAGTGAGAGATTCCTTCCTCTTTATCAATCAGTTCAATCTTCTCCTTTACTTGTTCCATAATTTTTTTTACTTCCGGTATCGAAACAACTCTTTCCTTTAATTTGCGCCCAGACATAATTATTTATTGAATTTTAATTTTTAATATTAGATTTACTTACCCTAAGATGTTCGCGACCAATAATTAGTAATTTCTTTGAATTTCCTAATTTCACTTGAATCTCAAAGCATCTTCCCCTAAAACCCTTGATTGTTCCAGTTAAACCATGATACCTACGATGAGGCATTCCATGTTTGTGTTCAGAGGAATCTGTAATGATATCAACTTTATCATTGACTTTAAATTCCAATAAATATTTCTCTACGGAACCTATACCTTTATCTCTTACATTCTTTCTATGCACTTGTCGACACTTATTTCTATAGCCCTTATGTAAGGTCATTTTTTCCCACCGTAATAAGCGATTCATAAGTTTTTGAGCAAGAGCAAGTGAAAACCATGCTATTTACTCTCTAAGCTTTCTGATGAATCGAATTCAGTTATGAGTTTCATAAATGTAATAATTTAGTTAATATATGTATGATAGTTTATTTATTTTGCTATTTTAAAAGTATCAATTTCATATATCTATATGTAGAACATCTAGTTCTTTACAAATAAGAGGAGTGCCAAATAATTCTGTAAATGAATTTGTGGTTCTACCTTTATCTCCATTAATTAATTCTTTTATGTACGTACCTCCTTGAGTTTTTATTGTAAATTCAAAAAGGTCGGATTTTAAATAGCTTCCGTTTAATTCATAGATAAATTTCTGTCTTACTTTATCTGCTCGTCGATGGGATACCCTTTCAGGAGTTCGTTGAGATAGCTTCTTACCGACTAGTTGATCTTTTAATAGAATTAAAAATAGGTTAAATTGCGATTTTGTAATCTTATTTTCTGATTGTACGAGTGCTTTATACAATTTTTTTGTATTTTCGGCATTATTTTTTATAGAAATTACTTGATTTTTATTGCTAAATTCTAAATCATTAATCTTAACCTTTTTTCTTGTTATTTTATTCACTCTCTTCTCAAGACTCTCCAGATTCAGTTTTCTTAGTAGAGGATCTTGTAATTCTAAAATAAAGGGGCGTCCTTTTCCCAACATCCTCACATCTATATCTTCTCTTCCAGCACCATGAAATTTAACTCCAATTGATTTTGATGCTTTAATAAATTCAGGAATAATCAATTCCTCGACACTTGTTTGGTATTGTTTTCCTGTATGGCTACAAATCTCACATCCTGCACCCTTACATCTTCTACAATCCCAATGTGTTTGAGGAATCCCTCTTATTAACTTATTATATCTTCCGTAAATAAATAGAGATCTAATTACTAAATTGATTGAAAAGGAATCAAAACTTAATGAGAAAATAATCGTAATATCGGGATTCGCAAATTCTGTAGACTTACTTATCTTAGTTGATAATAACTTCCCTAATTCTCTATTAAAATGGTTTTTGAAAGACTCAGCACCTAATATGTGAAACTTGACCTTGAATTCATCTTCTTTATTGATAATCTTACCATTCAAATTTGTTCCTACTAAAAAACTCTCATATTCATAATTTTTTAGTGTATTTATTGCTTCTAAAGAGTATGTTTCCAAATCTGAAAAAATATCATTACAAAGAAAACAAGAGAGTTTAGATTTATCGTTGTTAAATGTCAATCCTTCTTTTTCCAGGACTTTTATAGCTGGTATATATTGGGCTTTTTCAGCTAAAAGTCTTAAATGTTTAACATTATCACTATTTTTCTCATTGAATGATAAATAATTTTCATGTAATTGCATTGTAAGTGTTAGCAGTATCGAATTACCTCTTTCTAAATTAGTAGTATTTGTAGCGTAAAGAGAAAACATCCTACCTAGGCAATGAGGACAAATATAATAATCCTTATAAATCTCCAATACTTTCTCGTTTATTGTCATGCTCAATTGATAAAAGAAAGCATCTTATTTTTCTTTTATGAATAATCGATGATAATTCTTAAGATCATTCTTAAGTTTAATTTTGAAAGAGCATGAAGTGGAAAAAAAAAAAAATAAAGATATAAATTTAAAGTACTGTATTATTTTTTCTCCCATTCATAATCCAATTTAACATATTTTTTAGTATAAAAGTATGCGATCAATAAGATAGCTGAGGAAATTGGACCAAATAGAATTAAACCAAGTGCAACCGATCCTCCTGATAAAGTTATCATGGGAAGACTTTCAATAGCGACTCCCAAAACAAAAACTCCAAATGCTTGAAAAAGGTTTAATATAATACTATTAAAACCAGCATAGATTCCTGCTTTCAGTTGTCCTGTTTTTTGTTCATCGTCTTCTGCGATATCAGCATAAACTATATAAGGAAAGAGATACCACCCGCCTAAACTACCAGTACCAATAATTATAAAAATCATTCCTAAAAGTAATCTTGGGAAAGCATCAATTAAGGCTAATAAAGAAATTGGCAAAGAAATCACAGCAAAAAGAAATATATTTAGTAATGTTTTCTTTTTTCCACGTTTTTCTAATGTTCTTCTCCAAAAGTATAAAAAAGAAAAAATTCCTATAAGTAAAAATCCAGCAATGATATAGAAATCTAGACCACTTAGGAACAATGCTCCTTGAGTATAAGCTAATAAAGCATTATTTAAGATAGACCATGCTAAGCTTGCTATTCCAATCATCAGTGTAATTAAGAGATAGTTCCGATTCTTCAAAACAATTTTCAGATTTTCTTTTAATTTCGTTTTGATCTCAAAATTGGGTTCCGTAGGCATAAAAATTGCTACTAAAATAAAAGCAACAATCACAATTATCCCAAATACTATCGTGAGAATCAAAAAATCAAAAGGAATGGGAATATTTGGATTTGGTGGCGGACCTGTTAGAGCAGTTACATAGTTAGTAAGGACTAAAATAGATACTATAGCCATTGAACCGTTTCCTATCCAATTAAAGTAATTTTGAAATTGAGACACTTTCGGTCGTTCAGAATTAATGAATTGTTCTGCCATCCAAGATTGATAAACAGTCGTTAAAGAATAGCTTATTTTAAATATTAAGTCCCAGATTAAAAGCCAGATAAACAATGCGGCTTTATCATTTAGATCAGGTAATATCAGTCTAGGTAAAAATAAGAAGATAAATGAAATCCCTAATAATGGAGCTAGCATTATTATGTAAGGTTTTCTTCTACCCCATTTTGTATATTTCGCATCACTTACCCATCCAAATAGAAATTGTCCAAAACCTATAACGATAAATCCAAGAGCTTGAACTAAAGTAACTAATAAAGCAGAAAGACCATATCCATTATAATATAAGTTTAATAGAGCAAATCCCTCCAGTCCTATTACTAATGAGCTACCAACACGCGGAAACGCGAATAATAACTTTTTTTTTGTATCTGATTTTCTTATGAGTATTTCAGATGATTCAGTCATATTTATTCCTTTTTTTATTTAGTTTCAATGTTTTTATTAAAAATAAATTTAATATTAGATATGAGAAAATTTTATTTAAGCCTTTTTAGAAAAATAGGTATGTAAGGATAATTTCGAAAAACTTTTAGATAGATGAAATTGAGAATTTACTCCTCATCTTCATCCCATCCAAGATCTTTAAGAATAGACTCAAAAGCTTCAGATTCTTCATCTAATACGAATTCAACCTCATATTCAGAGGCTGCTTCAAATTCTGCTTCAAAATTTGGAGGTGTTAATTCATCAAGGGAGGGTAAAGCACCAGTTGTTATCTGTTCCTGGACTATTGTAGGTTCATTAACAGATGCATCTTCCTCAATTTCCATGGGTGTGTAATCCTCAAGAGGAACTGGAGGAATTTCATCATCATAAACTTTAAATTGAGGTCCTGAATCTATTTGAGCTTGTCTTTGACGCTCCATTGCACCCCTATCGATATGAGGTTCAATTGCCTTCTCATATTCCATGTCAATGGATTTTGGAATTGATACAATGTTGTTATTAGCATTTATTTCCATTTCACCCTCTTCCACACCCTCTTTTTCCCAAACATCTAAAAATCCAAGTAAATCATCTAGTGCGGCTTTATCTTGTTCTACAGACGGTTTGATTACTGATAATCCTTCCTCTTCTATACTGATCCCTAATTTTGCTTTTTCAGATTCATCAAGAGATAACGTCATTTCAGTGATTTCATCCCCAGAAATCAGGCGATTAAGTTTTTTTGCTAATTCACGAAGATATCCTAAGTAGTAGCCAATTCTAAAGACATTTTTCAATCCGCCAAATACAATATAATCCTCGTTGATAGCTAAAAGGATGCTATAACCAAAAGTATTATGAAGAATTATCTCTGTAAGTGCTCCATGTGCAGTTGCTTCACTTAATCGCAAACCTAAATCTATTAATGCTGTACTTGAAGCAGAAGTTGCATCAGCATCTAATTCAAATGATGTAGCAGAAGCAACTTTTATTCCTACTCTCGAAAGAACAGCTAAATTCTCTAAATCTGTTTTCCGCTCCTCAGAACTGAGGATGTTCATCATATTTTCTCTTATATCTTGAGCTAAGGACGACATTTTTCTTCAAAGGTAGTAAATTGTAATATCAAATACTGAAATAATAGTAAACAAATATCTGTTTATTAAATCATATAATAAAGACTAATATATTTTTTTATGTTTCATTTCAAAAAATTTTTTAATGTCATTTGAGTGGATGGAGATTGTTCTATCTTTTTGAATGTATAAGCCGTTAATTGAACAATTAATTCTTCTATTTTTTTTATAACCTCTTCTTGTGATAAGTGTTCCGTGTTAATTACTAAGATTTTCGTTTTATTGTTTCTTGAAATCAAAAACTCATCATAATATGAAAGGATTTGGAGTAAATATTTTCTTTTATGTTCATTCCACTCTTTCCTAATTGCTTCTAAGGAACCTCGTTGATAAATACGCTTTAAAATAGTATCTGGATCAGCGATAAGGTAAATAACGTAATCTTCTCTCCAATCCACAGAATTATACATGTTTAAAATGAGATCATAATCTTTAATCTTGAGATTTAGCCCTTTTGAGTATATTAAAACACAAATCGGAGTTCTATCAAGAATTATGATCCTTCCATTATATGTTTTATCAAAATTAACTATATTCTTATTCCTACGGATTAATTGCTGGAGGAAATGAATTTCGCTCCTAAATCCAACATTTTTATCTGTAGATCCAAATGGAAAAGGTGGTTTTTTAATGTATCGTTCTGGAAAAAATTTAAATTTATTATTATCATTATATTTTTTCTTTAACATGTTAAACACAGTAGTTTTGCCAACACCGTGAGCTCCTGCTATCGAAATAACGATATTGGCTTTTTTTCCTTTATTTCGATAGGTTTTTTTACCCAAATTTCAATACTCCAATCATTCTTATGATTTAAAATTTCAATTATTAATAATACCACTAGAGTTATGTAATTTTCTTATTATTAATATTGCATATTAAAGCATAAAGAGAATCATGGGAATAAAGTGATATTGAAATAGATTATCAAAACAATTAGAACATCATATATAATGCCTGCAATTATTGTATTAAAGAGATTTCCATTGATTTCATACATGATTCCTAAAGCAGTAAATACCAAAAAGTTTGATATAACGAAATATATTCCCCCCGGGAAAGTGAAAAAGAGAATGAGTCCAGTATAGATTAAAGAGACAGTTAAGATAATTGTAATTCGCCCCATCAATTTATTATCAAAATATTCTTTTAAAGCATTATGTAATACGCCCCGATAAACTATCTCAGTAGCTATTGTTCCTAAACATAGTAAAATTATTAAGGGAATTATCCAAATAATGCCTGCATTCCTGATGAGCTGATTTTCTTCAATAATATAAGTTCTAATATCCTCAACATTAATTCCAATGTCATATATAAAATCAATGAAAAAGCCAGAAGATAAATCAATTAAAATCAAACAAGTAGCTCCTACAATACTGATTAAAAAAGTTATAAACATTTTGTTTCTGCTTAAATATAATCCAATTTTTTTGAAATTATGCTTTTTAGAATATATGTACCATATAGGATAAACTCCAAAAATAATAGCGGGTATTTGTTCTAAGAATAGGATTGGCATGCTTGTTTCGATTGTTTCTATAGAACCTGTTTGGCTAACTATCAACATTATGATTAAAAATCGGAGAAAGACATAAACCATTAAGGAATTGCTGAAAACACTGATACCTTCACGAATAGTCCACACATCTTTTTTCACGGAGTATCTATTTTCAGATACGAATTTTTTATTTGTAAATATTACTCCTATCTTATTTCGAGATTTTTCTTCAGTTGCTGTTTTTGGGTGTTTGAGAATTTTTTCTAATTTAGCATTACAAATAGGGCATTGTTCTAAGATTAGAGAGTTAATAATTGATCCACATCCAGAACATTTGCGTGAAATTGATTGCGGTTTTTTAGATGGAGGTTTAACAAGTTTCGCAGCTAATTTTCCACATTTAGGACAATAAATTTCCGAATCACTTACTTCGGTACCACAATGAACACAATATTTAATTTTCCTTCCAGATTCTTTCTCATCAGACATAATATATCATGGTTAAAGGCTAATCTACATTATAAAATGATTACTATTGTTTCTTAGTACAATATGGAATCAATAATTTTATAGTTTATCATTATCTTTGCGATTAGGATAATGAACTATTAAAATTGCGGAATATAAAATTTAAGGAGAGGGATCTTGATTTTATCAAGATGCAAGAGAGATTTTTTTTTGGGCAAAAAACGATATTTCCATCATTAGCAACCCATGGTAGTTAGATATAGAATCGTAATATACTTCACCATCGTCTCTGTTAGCATAAATTAATGCTAAGTGTGCATTGAGTGCCGACTTCATTAATAATACTACTCCTTTATATATCATATTTGGACTCCATATTCCACGTTCCGGATTTGCCCACCATGTAGTATCTGAACATATACTCCTATCATAAAACCATCGTGCAGTGGTATAATAATTCCGAATATTCCAATCTCTGGATAAATCTAAAGTATCTATCAGGTTCATTAGTTTATTTAAGTTTTTCACAATTTTCCAATAGTATTTGTGAATTTTATTTTCTGAATTATTCCAAAGAGGATAAGGTAAATCTTGGGCTATATCATTCTCAGTAGTACTCCAACTCGATTCTCGTGGAATTACTTTTGTATTACTAATTGGGAAATAGTGATCTAACATGCTGATAAAGGTAATTTCAATCTCTTTATCATCATTTATTATTTCTAATACTTTTCCTATGAAGGTTTTTTCATAATTTTTAAAGTGGTGCCCAAAAGTCTCTCCATCCATCGCAGTTACTATATATGTGTTGTTTTTGTGATGTTGATTTTCATCTTTATGTACATTCCTTAATTCTATAGTGAATTCCTTAGCTGTAATATTATTGAAAGAGATCTTATTGCTTAAGATATCATCTCTAAAAAATAGCTTCAACCCATTGGGAGATTTATAGATTATATCATATGGCCATGTTAGACTTTTCGCTTCTCTGGGATAAGCAATTCCACTTTGAATCACCCACTCATAACCAATTTCTTTGATATATTGAGCAATTTTTGATGATATTGCCATTTCAGGCGAAAAGAATCCCTTTCTTTTCCAAGAATTACCAAAAACTTTACGATTCACATCTTCATGTATTTGAATCTGGTGAAATGCTTCTTTTTTAGGAATTAGAGGCAAAATAGGATGGAAGTTTGCAGAACCCATTACTTCGAGTTTTGATTCAGATACAAGATTTTTAATTAAATCTATTGTATCTTCTAAATCAAATTCATTTAGCATATCAATAAGAGCACCGTTGATATTTAGCGTAAATTTTGCATTATCATATTTTTCCAAAATAGAAAATAGAGGTTTATAACATTCTTTATCAATTTCCTTTAGAACACGAACATCTTGCGTTGGTGGTTGGTAAATATGAAGTAAAGGTGCCCAGTAAGTGGTCATGAGAACATTCCAAGATTTATTTATTTATTTATATAATTGTTATTCATTATTTTTAAAGGTCGGATCATCTAAATCATTTTCTAAAAATGCATTCTTTCTATCTGTGCAAGGTTTACATTCATTGCAAGGTTTCTTAAAATCCCCGTAACAACTCCAAGTAAATTCAAATGGTAAATTCAGTTCCTTTCCTAATTTAATCACTTCTGATTTAGTTAGATTAATTAAAGGCAGCAAAAAATGGACTCGAGTTTTATCTGAAGCATGTTTTGAATCATTTATCAGACTTATAAGGTCGGTGAAGAACTTAGGTCTCGCATCAGGGAAGGTGCTCGTATCTTTCATAATGTGCCCTCCGATGATAAGTTCGCATCCATAGGTTTCTGCAAAGTAGGCTGCAACAGAATAAAATACTAAATTTCTCATTGGGATAAATCCTTGAGGTGCTTGAAATACCGAAGGTATGGGATACCCTTCCATTTTAAGATCTGTAGCTTGCTGCATAAAAATGAATGGCACTTCGATTAATTTAATATTTGTTAATTCGGTAAGCTTTCTAGCAGCGGTAATCTCATTTTTTGCTCGCCATTGGTATAATAATGAAAGGGCAATGATCTCGTAACCTTGATTGATTCCCCAATATAGAGCCGTAGCTGAATCAATACCTCCTGAAAGCAATAGAATTGCTCTTTTCTTTGTGTTAAATTTAATATTCGTACCGATTTTGGTGGAAATTGCGGCATCTATCGCTACTGATAATGGAGTCAATTCAAATCCTAAATCATTAGTAGTAATATTACCATTAGGAGTTAAATCACATCGCATTACATCAACCATTTCTGCACAGATATCTAGTTTTTCAGGTGCTTCCTCATAAGATATGTGTGTTATTTTGGGTCTTGGTACGTTAAAGCCAAATTGACTCAGTTTTTTAATTACCAATTCAACTAAATCATTCATAGTAATAATTTGTGGTCCTACGAGATCATAAATCCTGTTGATATGTCTTTCTTCTGAGGTTGCTGATAGAAAAGCGGTAATTGCATCATTCAAGTATATGGGTTGCATTGGAATATTCCCATCTCCAGCGATAATCACCTCTCCATCCACAATTTGATTAATTATCTCAGGAATCAATTCATCATGAGGACCTACGATGTAAGAGGGTCTAAAAATTATGTAAGGAATATTTGCTTGCTTTAAGATTTTTTCAGCTTCGAATTTAGACCTAAAATATTCATTTTTAGCCCATTCTACTATATTGTATTTATCAACCCCTAATCCTGATGGATAAATAATTTTCGAAACATTAGCTATTTTAGCAGCTTCCAGAATGTTCTTTAGACCTTGAATGTTCACTTTTTCAAATATTTCTTTAGACCCACAAACAATATTAGCAAAATGAAGGATTGCAGTACAATTTTCGAAAGCTTCTGTTAGTGATGGAATTTCAAAGTTTTTAACTAAAAACACTTTTGAACCTAATAATTGGAGCTCTTTTATGACCTCATTTCTCCTAACAATTGCATTCACATCCCAATTTTGTGAAAGTGCTTTTTTTATTGTTCCCATGCCGAGGTATCCATTAGCTCCTGTTATGGCAATTTTCTTTTTTTTCATAATACACATTCCATAGTGATTAAATCGGCATATTTAAAGATTATTTAAAAAGTTTTTAAAAAATATGATTATAACATATAGCTTGATTTAATTAAAAAAATCCATTTATGATTTTCAATGAAAAAATATTTAAATTCGTAAAATTAAATCATACCATCCCTCAATCTTAACTGATAAAATATGAAGTATAAAGTCTTGATTAACTCAAGTGAAATAAATTTTAGCGCTTGTCATTTTCTTAAAGAACCCCAGAAATGTTCCAGGCTCCACGGACATAATTATTACGTGTCTGCTGAAATAGGATCTGATTTAAATGAAAATTCTTTTGTGGTTGACTTTTTCGAACTTAAAAAAGAACTTAAAACAATTATCGAACCACTTGATCATTTTATTTTAATTCCTGAAAAATCTGAGAATCTAAATATCGAGATCAAGAATGAGAGCATAAAGATCATTACTAAAAGTGGAAAAAAATATGTATTCCCTTTTTCTGATGTCAAATTTCTTCCATTACCTGCTACAACAAGTGAGTTACTCGCAAAATACCTTCATGATCAATTAAAATTAAGATATGTTGATAAGAAAATTAAGGTTAAAATAGAAGAAAGTAAGAGTACTTGTGCTATTTACGAGGATTAATGTTCATTTTTCAATGATCTTTTCTTTAAGGGGAACACCAAAATGGGTTGCTCCAGGGCCAATGTGAACTAAAATTTCATCTCCTTCTTTAACGGAAACAACTGATATGGCTTTTCCATTTTTATCAACTAGTCTGATAGTCTCTGCATTTTGACATATAACACTCATTATAACTGGAGAATTATCAACTGAAGAGACTAGTTCAAATCTTAGCATCGGTCTGATCTCGATTTTAACTCTAGCCACTGTAACTACTCGTGTAAGTCCGTCCGTATTAATTATTAATACTTGATCTCCCCCTTTTAATTCACTAAGATATTTAGTACGATATCCTTGAGAACCACTCGACGGAACTAATATATAAGCTGAAACATCACCAGCATTAACTCTAAATGGTCTTGATGATATAAATTTAGTATCAAAAACTTCAGCATGGATTAATACAAATCCTTTAGCTGTACTCCCTATGAGCATCCCCTCTCCTATTTCAAGAAGGGAAGTTGTATCTACACACACTCGTGCGCTTTCAGATATATTTTGAATATCCATGACTTTCGCTGTCGTTAAGTTAATCTTGACACTTGATTTAGTAATTTTTTTCAATTCTTCTAATTCATCTGCATCTTTAGGTGTATATAAAATTCCATCTACTCCCATTTCCAAAACATTAAGCATTAATTCAGCTTCTTTAATAGAACAAACTTCAGCGATTAATTTTGTATCTGTAGAATGCATTGCAGCAATGAGATTTTCATAAGGTATGACTTTCCAATCTTTTGCCGCAACTATAATAAAATCATATAAATTTGTTTCAGTTAGTTCTATGATTGTTTTTTCATCATCTTTTGTGATTAACTCTCTATAAATACCGATATTTGCAGGATTTGATTCACTTTTAGGGTTGAATCTTTTTACCTTATCTATATCTGAAAAAATGAAATTGTTTACAGGTAAAGTCAGATCTTTAGAATACGTTATCAGTCTTTCCAATTGAGAAATTTCTTGAAACACTTCTTTTGAAACAAGTATATCCAAGAAATTATGATTTAAAGCCTCTTGAATTAACTCTTTAAAATTAGTGGTTTTGCGCTCTAAGTTAATTATAATTGTCTTCATATTTCTCCACCAATATAAATAAAATTTGGACTATGAAAGATTAAAGATTAGAAATTATTTTATTTAACTAAATTCTATTAAAATATTTAAGTCAAAAATATCTTAATTATTAATAAAGAGAATTAATTAAAATAAACTTCCAATATACTGAGATGAAACCTAATGGGAATTAAAAAGAAATTATTTCCGAGAAAAGGACAAGAGAAGGAAGAACTCGTAATGAAAGCAAAAGCTCATATTCGCAAGATGGCTCTCGCGAATAAAACATATAGCAAAAGATCAGAAATTGCAAGAAAGAATGCCAAAATTGCGTTGAAACGAGGTGAAAGGACTAGAGCGAAGAATTATTTGATCCAATTTAAGCAATATCAACAAAAAGTGGACCGTGCTAACAATATTCGAGCAAAAATAGAGAGAACTTTAGAAGCGGTAGAAGAAGGCAAAATGATTGCTATGACTGGAGATTTAATGGGGGGTATTCGCGATGAACTTCAAGATATTTCGACTAAAGTTGCTCCCGAAAAAATTGCAGTAATCGCCGAAGACTCTGAGGCATATGTTGCTGAGATAGAGGAATCAGCTGAAATATTAGCTGGTGACCCTGAGATTGACTTAGCTATTGATGTGACAGATGAATTAAATCAGCTTGAAACCGAAATGTTATTAGATCAAGGAGGACAAATCCCTGAAGTGCCTGCAGACGATTTACAATACATTTCAGAGTTTGATCTTGAAGAAGAAGAGCCTGAAATACGGACAAAAGCTAAACTAGAAGACGAAATAGATAAATTGCGAAAAGAGCTTGAATCATAAATTCTATTATAATTTTTCCTTCTTTATAGCAAAAACTTTGCTTAATTTATGAATAATATCGTCTACCGTCAAATTCTCGATATGTTCCTTTTAGATCTTCAATACCTTCCAATTCTTGACCTAGATCTTCAATATTTTTATCAATTGAGTAAATCTGTTTCTGGAGGTTTTTGAAGGTTCTAAAATAATCAACTTCAGAAATAATCCCTTGATCGAATTTTGTATCTAATGCTTTCAAGGTTTCATCCAAACTATATTTTTCTTTCTCAAAATCACGCAGTTTTCTAAATTTATCTTTTTGTTTTTTGGAATACTTTCTATTAGAATATGTGTCATTTGAATCAAGGCTCTCTTGATTAAAATATTCTGATAAATGATTTTTAGAGTAATCATTATATATGGAACGTTTTCCTTCATTTATATTGGTATATGAACCCTGTTCTCTTTGGTGGATATCATAAGGACCATTTATCTCTGGAGAATGTAATAGGCCATTTTTTTGAACTTGCTCGAGTTGTCTCATTAGAATTTTTTTGTGATTTGGATCAATTCTCTGATTCTTGGTAGTAAATCGATTCCTTTCATAATTCTGGATTCTGTTAGGATCATATAGGTTTTGCGGAATAAAGCGATTATCATAAATTGGTTGATTATATTGATTGTAAATCCTCGGAGTTCCATAATTAATCATATTTTCTGGATTTTGATTAGGATACACATTTTGTTGTGGGAAGTGATTTTGAAATTGTGGTGTAGGAGTGGGTTGCGGTACTTGATAATTTTGAGGGGGCGCGTATGGAATGTAATTTATAGGATTATTGTTATAAATCCGATATTGTTGTTGTTGATTGTTCGGAATTTCTGGAGGATTATAATTTGGCTGTCCAGTCCTACTAATGGGGATTTGAATTTCTGAATTCTGGTTTATACTATTATATTGACACTTTAAGCTGAAAAAAGAGTTAATAGTTTCTTCAATAAATGCAGTTATATCATTTAATTCAATATAAATATTGTTAAGTCTCTCTGCAGTTTCTTGATCATATTTAATAGTTTCATCAAAATTCCTTGCTAAAATGATATAATCCAAAACGCGGGTAATGTTATTTGGAGGAAGCGTGAACTCATATCTCCCATAGGGAAATTCAATATATAATTTCTTAAACATTTTACCTTGGGATTTGATTTTGATTAAATCCTTTACAGGAGCCTTAAAAATAACTTCTTTCTTTCTTTTTTGTTTTCCAGATTCTTGTACAAATGATAAATCAAGATTTGTAATAAAAAGGATTCCTCTACTTTTTTTCAATTTATCTTGAGTATTTAAACCATTAGCTAATTTTGCATAAATCGCATAAATTGGTTTTTCATTTTCAGCTAGATTTAAGTATTTTTTATAGGTTTCAAAGTAGAAAATGATTTTTTCAATAAATTTCAAGTAATCTTGGATGCTTTCTAAACTTGTAGAAATTGTTTTTACGTTATTAGTAATGTATTCTTGAATTGAATCATTACTCCGTGTCAGATTCTCAAGGATCCCCTCTATAATAATTACATTTGCATTTGGTTGTGAGTAAATATCAAAGAAATATTCCTTATTTAATGATAAATGATTGAAAAGAATACTAATTTTCTCATGTAGATTTTCTTTAGCATAATTTAATAATTTAAATAATGCTAAGAGGTCAGCTTCCAAGTGAGGAAAGTGATAACATTTAATAGGTGGTGCTCTTGCGTTTTTTGCTTTTTGGCGTAATTGATACAAGTTATTGATAAGCTCATTTAGAGGTTCAATGAAATATCGCACGTTTTTAATTAAATCTAAGAAACTTTTTTCTAAATCCTCTTTTTTCTCATAAATATTGATTATTGAAGTGGAATGACATTTAGGACAAGCTTTTAATAATTGACTCCCCTGATTTATCTTTTCACTTTCACAATCTTTGCAGGATCCATGTTTACCTGAATCTGCAATTTCTATATTCTTAGAATTACAATCTTGACATACATAATAATCAATCTTTTCTTCATGTAAGCAATCAGAACAACAACTGGCTCCACAATCCTCACAATAATAAGCCAGCTTAATATGTCTATGACAGAATCGACAAATTTGCATGTTGTATTCCGACATTTTTACATCTAAATCCTAATTTGATTATGAAAAAACACAAAATTAACTAGTACTTTCAATAATTTTGAAGGGTTTTTTTAATTTCAATAGGTATGTTATATGAGTAATATCTCTAAAATACCTAAATTGGGCTTATTTAAATAAATAAGAAAATAATTGAAAGCCTTTTAGCAAGATTTAAAAATTATAGACGAGATTATTTAATGATCCTAATTTTGGTACCTAAAGCTTGTCCGGGCAATCCTGCTTTTTTGAAATGTGCTCTAACTGCCCCACTATTACCATGAGCTCTAGTAATCACACCTTTCATATCTTTTCCGGTTGGACTAACCCATGAAACAGTCCTTCCTACTAATTTATTTGCATCTTTTCTAGTTTTAATAGTTGGGAATACTAATATGCAATGTTTAGGGTGAACTGTATGTCGTCCTCGTTTATAATTTGAAATCGCACCCTCCATTCCCAGTTGCTCTAATCGATTATTTAATGTCATAAAATTCCACTTAAAATAGTTGTATCTTTAATTAAAAAAATATTTAAAAAGATAAAAAATTTTCGATATCTTCTTTTTCATAAAGAGTAAAATTTTTGTAGTTTTTAAAGCTATATTAAATTTATGAAAGTTGCGTTTGGAAAGAGTGTTATTACACCATTAAATTACCTAGGCATGCCATTAGCAGGCTACACTCGTAAAAAACCGTGTTTAGGAAAATTGGATGATATTCATGTTCATGGTATTTTGATTGAAGAAAATCAAGATTTTCTATTAATGTTCTCATTTGATATACTTAAATTACCTCTAGCTATCGTAGAATACCTGAAAGACAAAATTGTATCCATTTTCCCATCTATTAAACCAGAAAAAATCCTCATACATGCTACACACACTCATGCTTCTTTTGATCTAACAGGAGAATTCCATTGGCCTGGAGGGACTTTAAATGTATTAAGGGGAATAATGTTTGGATCTAATAGAAATGATTCATATATTGTTTGGCTGGTTAATAGAGTTATCCAATTGGTTGAAAAATTATCAAAGCAGTTAGAGGCATGTAGGATTGCCTGGAAGAAAAAATTATTTAATCCTGATATTGTCATCAATCGAAGGCATCCAACCAGACAATCAAAACCAGAACTTGGGGTGATTGTTTTCAAGCAATTGAATAAAGATGAAATAATTGGAATAATTACAAATTACTCTTGTCATCCAACAACACTTTCATTCAAGAATAATAACTTATCCGCGGATTTTCCAGGAAAATATGTTGAACGAATTGAACAATTATCTGATAAAAAGACTCATGCTACATACTTCAATGGCCCATCTGGGGACCTTAATCCGATTACAACTAGTGGAACTGATTATGAAACTTTAGAAGAAGATAAATCGCTGATATACAATCAGTTAGGTACCTATGAAGATACTAAAAATATCGGTTATGTTATTGCTGAAGAGGCATTAGATTTGGCGAGATCTATTGATGATAAAGAATTTTTCGATTCTATTAAAATTACTACTGAAATAAACGAATTTTGGATTCCAATGAAAGATGCCAAATATTTTAATAAAATTTGGTTCTCTAATAAGCTCTATTATTGTATTAAAAAATTATTTCTCCTTAAGATTGCCAGAATAACTCTTTTAAATGCTAATTTTCCTATTTTTAGTTTGAATAAAAAAGGGCGTAAAGTTAAATGCAAAACAATCGTTCAACGTTTTCAGATATCAACTGACGTAAAAAATGATTCTAATAACTTAGATCTAATAACTGTACCAGGAGAATTATTTGAAGATTTAGGAAATAAGATTCTTGAAGAATCTTTGTCTGGAAGAGAGAACACTTTCATTTTTCAAAACTCTCAAGATTGGATTGCTTATTTGTTTTCTATAGAAGAATATATAAATTTTGGAGGATATGAACCATTTCCAACCTTTAGTCCATTTTCTGGTGAAATAGTAGTAAATGAAGTTTTAAAATTTTTTCAAAAATAAATCAATTCTTCTGCCATCTCCCAAGCATGGCTATTTATTTTTTCAATAGCAGATTTAATATTCTGGTCATTTAGAATAACTTTTTTAACCTGATCAATAACATCTTTCTCAATAAGCTCTATCTTAGATAGGTATTGATTTTTCAAATCCAGATTACTATGAGTTCGAATGAAATGAGAATGTCGTGTCCAATACCAATCTGAATTTCGTTTTTTATAAGGTCCCGATTTTAATACTTTCTGATTCTCAAGGGGGAAGGTATATGGTTTATATATGCTTAAACAAGGAAGGGTACTCCCCGTGAGCCAATGTATTGAATCATTTCCTTCTTTTCTTAGTTCAGAAACTTGAGATCCTGTTGATTCAAATCCACCATGCATACATATTCCCACATCATGTTCTCTCAGAAATTCCATCATTAATGAAGGAGTGATTTTCCCAATATTTTTTTTTAGTAACGACGTAGACTTCCCTCCACGTGAGAGTGGAGAATTAATATTAGAGGCATAACTCCCTGAAAAAGTTATAGCAAAATCAAAATCGTCTTCATCTTTACAATATCCCATTTCAATCGCATGATTAATAATTCCTTCTCGTCTAAAATCTCCCTTTCCGCGTATTGAGATACCATTAGAGATTGATCTCACATCGATTACCTTTTCAACAATCCACCAATCGTCAGCAGTTTCTAAGATATATGCCTCTTTAGAATCAGCAATAATGAAAGAATTATGATAGGTCCAAGTAGAATCCTCATAAGAACATCCCCCTCCTTGATGATATTTTTCTAATATTTCTGTTATTATTTTAGTTGTATTATAAGCCGAATTACCTCGTTCTAATCCAAGACGAAGTAGATCCATACCAAGAAGCCCTTCGCTTCTTAAAGGCTCATGTGTGTACACTGCTTCATTTCCAATAACTACACCATATTCATTTGCTCCCATTTCAGCACCCCACATCCAATAAGGCTGACTAAGAAGAATTGCAGCTGTTTCATTTATTTGAGGTATTGATATATAGGTACAGTTAACCGTATCTCCCTCGTTATAGTGAAATTTAGGTGCATACGTGATCAATTGTATTTCATTTTGGGGTCGATCGCTATTCTTAGCAAAAATTACATTTCCATTCTCAGTACTATTTCTCAAAGCTACTAATGTGTCACACATCGTGTAATTCTCTTGTTTTTACAATAATAAAGAATCATTTTTAATAATAAAATTTTTTATGATTTTTGAATTTATAATATTAGAGAACACTTTATTAAGGAATATGCTAAATATTTGGATTTTAACCTTTGAATTTGCGGGTGTTGCAAAATTTGGAGGATTGGGAGAAGTACCAGCAAATCAAGCAAAGTATCTTTCTGATACTCATAATGTCACTGTTTTAATGCCCTCTCATGGACAAGTTGATCGATTAAAAGGGAAATATGAATGGATAAAATTACCAATAACTTGTGAAGGAGAAATTGATGGCACACAACTGGGATTAGATACAGCAAAAATGAATTATGAGATATCATTTTATCAATTCAAAATTGGAAAAATGAATATAATTTTATTAAGTGGTGAAAATCCCTTAAGTAGATTTTTTCTGGATGATAAAACGATTTACAATCCTGATACAATGAAAGGAAAGATTTGTTTATACTCCCATGGAATGAAATGTTTATCGAATCATATTATTAGAGAACAATTAAACATGAATGTCCCTGAAGTTGTTCATTTACATGATTATCATGTGGTATTACCTTTTATTGCATTAAAGCAAGTGTTTACAAAAAATAAGTTAGAAATCGCTTCAATATTAACAATCCATTTATTAACTTGGCCCAAATTTGGATTAGATTATTATACGATATGCAGTATTGATTCTTCTCCAATTAAAATACGAATGAAAAAAGGATTTATGTTATTGAAATTGAAGGATATTATCGCTTTATGTTATAATAATCTAAATTGGAATCAAGCTTTTGAACTTCCGACAGTAGAAAAAGTTGGAGCTATAACATGTGACCTTGTTACAAGTGTGAGCCAATCATATTTAAATTCGGATATTATACCTTATTGTGGTGGAGATTTAATTGATTTTAAGGCTGATTTTATATGGGACGGGTGTGATTGGGAATATCAAGATATACTTGTATCTGTATTAAATAATATCAGCAGTGAGTTACGCGAGTTTCTCGAAATTGACTCAACAGCTCTAATCTCAAAAAGTCATATTAAAAAATATTTATTACAATATAAGATTGGTAATCTAAGCCAGAGTCCATTAATAAGTTCTAAAAAAGTATTAGATACTATTAATGAAATTTCAAATGGAAATCCATTCATCAAGAATGGATATATTAAACCTTTTGGTGAATCTGGACCTTTAATGTTAACAACTGGGAGAATCTCTCCCCAAAAAGGATTTGAAACGATATTTGAATCGTTAGCTTTGGTAATTGAAGAAATTCCCAATGCAAAATTTCTATTTTTAATTCTACCGACAGATTATAGTTTATCTGAAATAAAAACCTATGCTCAACACGTAAAAAAATATCCAAATAATTTAAGAATCATTTTTGGAGTTGCTTCTGATATTTTTTACTTAGCGCATATCGCTGCTGATGTATATTGTGCCGCATCACGATGGGAACCATTTGGTATTATGGCTCTCGAAGCAATGGCATCCAAACTGCCAATAATCGCTACAAAAGTTGGAGGACTACAGGAAACTATTATAGATGTAAGAGATTTTCCTGAGATTGGAACAGGGATTTTAATTGAGAAAGATGATCATGTAGAGTTAGCTCATGCTATAATTTCCATCTTTAAATCTGCAGAAATAGCTGAAAAAACCAATGATTTAAAATCTAATAATATTTTTGAACCTGAACTCCTTAGATTAGCCAACCAAATTCCCGATGAAATAATAAAATCAAGAGTGTTAATTGATCCAAGTTTCTACGAGAGTGTCAGAGAGAACTGTTATAAGAGAGTAAAAGAAAATTTTACATGGGACATTGTTACTAAGAAACTACTAATTTTATACGATTTCTTAGCAAATCAGAGTTTGAATTCTTGATATAGGAATCATTAGTTCCAGAACGGATATAATACATTGCTTATTGCATTAGCTTCGTCAGGTATAATTTGGAGCACCTTCCGTGCCCAATCTGATATCCATTTGGATTTCTGCTTAAATCTCGAATCCATAAAAATTATTGAACCTTTATCTTTTATTTTTCTTATGGGTCGTCCAGAAGCTTGATTTGCGCGTTGTACAGCAGGGAAAAGATACGCAAAATCCCATCCTCTTCCATTGAAAGCTATATCATAATAAGCTATTTTGGCTTTAACTCGTGGCGTTGGTAGATGATAAGGAAATCCCGCAACAATCACTGAATTCATGTAGTTTCCAGGATAATCTTCTCCTTCGGAGTTCCTTCCTCCACATACTCCAAGTAAAATAGCTCCTTGATTGGGTGAAGTACCCATGGATTTAAAATCATCAACCATTAAAGCATTTTCAGAAGCAGACAAACCCGGTTCTTCAACAAATAATTTCTTATTATATTTTCGAGCCAAATGGGAAATACCACTTGAAAATAATGAATTAAGTATCTTATATGAAGCGCAAAAAATGCCCGTGTTTGCAGGAGTAGAATAGATCACTTCCTCAATTTTAAGGATCATTTTTTTATACATCTCAGGATTTCTATTACTTCCTCGAGTATCTACTCCCTCTGTAATAAGAACTTTAATATTTTCCTTTTTAAAAGGAGAACCTCCATTAATTTCTTCATATCCCTTGCCACTTTGCTTTAATCCCATTATATTATTATATACTTGAGGGTTCACGGTACCAGAGAGGTTCACACTCGTATGGACTTCTTTCAAAACAGGAATAACCATCTCTCTTGGATCAAGAGCGACTATCTCAAGAGAAATATTTTGATGGATTTTAGTAGTCCTAATATTATAACAGAAAAAGTAATTATCTAAATTATAGCTATTAATCCACTTTAACCAAAAATCAGTGAAAGTCCCAACATGATCTCTTGAGATTTCTCCGTTTGCTAGTCTTTCTTCATGAATAGATACACTAAAGTTATGCATTTCTTTGATAAAATTCTTAAATTCTGTAAGTGAGCGGAACTGTAATCTTTTATTAATTTGATTCAAGAAACCTTCAGGATCAATCTCTTGTTCAGAAAACTGTATAGTTCCTTTTTTCTTATTTAGGTGAGATGATAATAATTCCACAAATTCTTGCATAAGTGGAGGTGAACGATACATTTCCAAATCCCTCAAGCATAAATTTAAAGAATAGGGTGACAATTTTTTAGAATTTATGTCAGTTGCTACATCTATTAAATTATGGCACTCATCGATTACTAGTATACAGTTTTGAAGATCTTTTTCTATAAATGCCAGGAAATTTTCTCGGATTTGAGGATTAAAAATCCACTGATAATTGCATATTATAAGTTTCATCTTGTTTAGAAGAAATTTACTGAGAAAATAAGGACAAAGATGTTTATCTTTACAAATATTGATAAGTTCTTCAGCATCAATTGGTTTTTCTAATATTTTTGGATCTATGAGGAGAGTGTTATCACGTTCATCTCTCTTTTTAATTAAATTAGCATAATATTTACAATTTCTATTTTTCCTAAGATCGCTACACACCGACATTGATTCTTTTGGACCTAATTTCAGCTTGAGTAACATCTCATTTAAACACATTTCATTTCTTCCCCGAATTGAGATACCACTTACTTTATGGTTTAACCCTTTTTCTTTACGAAAATTGGAAATTCTGGTTAATTCTTTAATGATTCGGGTATTTTGAGCGTGAGTTCTACAAGTATATATTATTTTAAAATCTTTCTCGTATGCTAAGGGTAATAGCGCACTTAATGCCATAATTGTTTTACCACTTCCATTTGGGGCAACCAGTAGCGTATTTTTACCCTCTAGGGAGGATTGTTCTATTTTTTTGATGATACTTTCTTGTTCTTGTCTAAAATTTTTGTATGGAAAGAAATCAATGTATTTCATATTGTACACTTTGGTATAGTGGCTTGTTATATTAAGATTTTTTCTATGCTTTATATTAGCAAAGAGTATAAAAGTTTAATTATTAAGAAAGTTTACATAGAAATTATGAAGGAAAATAATACAAATGATGAATACTTGCCCCTAAAAGATATTTTGAATGAAAATTTGCTCCGAGATTTAATCATATTTATTGTATTGTTTTTATTTATTCTCACTCAATCATGGAATGATCTATTTTTATTCATATTTCCTCTCATACTATTTACATTTTCTTTGACATTCAGAATTATTAACACGAATAAATGGCGAATTTATTTATCAAATGGAATGATTATCTATAACCCTCTTGGATCTGAAAAAAAAATTGCAGATAGATTGTACTTCTCATCAATATTATCACTTATTTTGTTATTTTGGATTGGTTCAGAGTCACTATACCATCCTCAATTAGTAGATGATTATAATTTATATTTTAATATTTTATTCATATTAGTCTACACTTTTAGTTTTTATTGGATTCTTATTGATATATGGAAAAATGCTAAAATCGAACTTCGTATTACAGGAGAGCAAGATCAAAACATAAATACAGTTCTATCTTCTCTTGGAAGAGAGAAATCCATTCATATATCAATATACAGCATGTTAATCTTTTTAATCTTAAACGCTGTAAATATTTTCGTCACATATCTTATTGATTTCAAATTCATATCCAGTATCTCTTATTATTTACCTGGTACGGGTATTGAAGGATCTCTTCCTCTTGAAATTTCTATTTTTCATTTATTCCTAATGATATTATCTCCTAGTTTAACTATTTTATTTCTATTCTTGATACATAAACACATCCAAGATTTTAATGTTGATCTTCTTAACGACACAATTCAATCTCTTCCTGAAAGCAAAAAGAATGAGATTTTGCATAATCTCTCACACATGAATAAAAATAAAAATGGGAATAATCAATAGCAATAAAGATTAATAAAAATCTATTATATTATTTATATTGATCAAACGTATTGCTTGAATTAAACTCATGAGCCAATTAAAAAAATTTGTGTTTAAAATTGTTGTTGTTGGAGATGGAGGTATTGGAAAAAGTACAATGATACAACGTTTGATTACTGGAAGATTCATTGAACAGAAGATAACAATTGGAACTGATTTAGCTAGTTGGAGCATAAATTTAGATGATTTAGCAATAAGGCTTCAAATTTGGGATTTTGCTGGGGAGAAGCGCTTCCGTTTCTTTTTACCAAACTATTCCAGAGGCGCGGATGGCTGCTTGCTCTGTTATGATATTACAAGATATACAAGTTTTCAGAATCTTCAAGAGTGGTATGATATTATTAAGGAAAACACTTCAAATCCCGGATATGTACTTGTTGGTGGAAAAGTCGATTTAGCCGATTCGAGAAGGACTGTTCAATTAGAAGAGGCTGAAGAGTTCCAAAATGAATATAATATTCCTTATCATTTTGAAACGTCAAGCAAATCTGGTTATAAGACAAATGAAATATTTGAAACTTTAACTAGACTAATCCTAAAAAAAAGAAATTTAATATAAAAAGAGAGAATGAATTATTCTAATAAATCTTTTAATTCATCAATATTCAATTCTAAATATTTAGCTGTAATATTATCCTTTCCAATGAGATTCTTGAAGTTCTTCCTTCTCTTCTTGTTAACAAAATTCTTCATTTCACTTAAGTCAGGTTCTTTAACCGTGATCTCTAAATATTTTTGTTTTAATGCATGATCCATGACTTTTTGACCTACATCCGTTCTGATAATTAGGAATGCTTCATCACTTCCCTTAGGAGCACCCCATGGACTAAATGAAATATCTGAAAATTCTCCAGAAAAATCGGTACAATATTTACATCCACTCATTCCTCCTGAAGAGCAAGCAAAAGCGATTTTAAATGATGTTCGTTCAGCACCAGTGTTAAAGTCTGAAACTAGAATTTTTGCTAAACCTTGGAGATGACAAGGGTTGGCTAAGATACCTATTTCTTTCTTTTTATCCATATATGCCTTTCCTATACCTGTTATCAATGGTCCAGCATTATCCATTGTTTTTTTAGGAATATATTTTTTTGCATCCTTTGCATTATCTACTACAACTGGGAATGCTACTGGAGGTTTTGTGCTTTTTGGTTCACTTAATACAAAATGTTTTACAACTCCAAGCTCAAAAGCAGCAAGAACGAGATTATATAAAATATCATCCTTCGTTTTTGATATAACTTGCAATATATCCTTATAAACTCCAATAGCTAAATCAATTCGTTTTTGGCCAAATAATTTTTCTTCAATTTCAGGAATATTAAGAAAAGTTCTGGGGCAGGCATTATAACATAATCCTACAGTCTCGGAGCATTCATCAACAACATAAGCTTCACCTGAGTCTTCGTTAAAATCCATGTGAGGACAAAATGCATTACAACTTCCACAGTGAATGCATAAATCAGCATAAATTACTTCGTTTTCGAGATCTTGGCTGGATTTTTCTATTTTCATAAGATTGTTTCACTATCTTTTAATATGTATAATATTTAGGGTTTTAATAATTAATATTTGAAATTTTTTATAAAATTTAAAGGTGTAGATCTATAGTGTGAATTTTCACACTAATCCTATTTATTTAACATTCTCTTTCAGGTTCATTTTCATTTAGATAACGTGAACAAGTATCATCTAGTTTTTTAAGTACATGCTCTCTATCTTTCCAAACTATCCAGGCACTTCCAGAT
>JAGXNQ010000070.1:0-1511 GCA_019894955.1 Promethearchaeota archaeon
ACGTAAGCATGTTTAATGCAGCTTTTGCGATACATGTATGGGGGTGCCTCCCATCTTTACTTAAGGAAAACTGTCCTTCTGCAGATGAAACGTTCACAATATACTTATCCATTTTAGGACTTTTCAACAATAATTTTTTTAATTTACTTACAAACATCGTTGGAACAACCTGGTTTATTAATTGTACTTCAAGTATTTCTGGTATACTTACGTCTTCAAACTCTTGATTCATGTCTACGAGTGAAATAGCTTTAAAGGCACAAATATCTCTACAAATGCCACAACCATTACATTTTTCAGTAGTTATTTTCATATCCTTGAAGAAACATTCTATAGATAACAGAAACGAAAGAAATTCTAATTTGGAAGTTGATATTTCCTTTATGCTTAAGAATCTACTTGCACGACCTGCTGCCCCATTTGACTCCAATATAGAATCTTGAACATTTTTTGGCCATGATGCACAGCCACATACGAAAATTCCATGCCCTGCAAAATCTAAAGGTCGTAATTTCGTGTGAGCTTCAATAAAAAATCCATTTTCATCCAAGGGTATATTCAATGTACTTGACAAAGACTTTATATCAGCAGGAGGAACCATAGGAGTAGAGAGAACGACAAGATCAGTGTTAAAACTAAGAATATTATTACGGTCAAGATCGTCATATAATGTTATTTCATAGTTTTCTGGATCACTGTTTATTTTTGCAATCTGAGGAATATTCAGGATTTCTATGATTATTACTATTCCAATAGTATACATTAGGAACGACAGAGGACCGCGCAGAGAATCTAAAGTCTTACTCACGATGCGTAACTTTAAATTCTTAAATTTCAATGTCGGGTGGATTAATTTATTTTGTAAAAGTCGTGTAACAACTAGTTCTGATTGTGCCCCCTTTTTCGTGCCCCAAAAACTCTTGATGGTAGATTTTTTATCGAAGATTGATAGTAAATCCTTAAACTTAGGATCATTAGGTGATATATAGGAATCGACTTGAGTTTTTTGAAAATTAACAGTCTTGATATTTGGGTTATAGGGATTAAATGTGGGGTCAAATAAGACTTTTTGCACGTGTTGCATGAAGGTATTATAATCAATTCTCCATCCATCCGGTGCTATATTTTTTGAGAAATAAAGAATTTCATGACGTTTTTTAATGGAGAATAAGCAATACTCATTAAGATTTTTCTTGGAGAATAATTGCCAATTTAAATATGCTTTATTCGGAGTATCCAATGGAAATATGTACTTAATTAAGAAGCTATAGGTATCAAATCGAGTTGAATTAAATCTCACGGACACGAATGAATTGATTAGAAGTAATTCTGGTACTATTTCATTGAAGTCACTTGCTAGAAAATATAAATAATATTTCTCTAATCTAAAATCTTGAAGGATTGGCTGGATTCGAATGGATTGCACAAATTGCCCGAAGAATTGTTTTTCTCTTACTTCTTGATAATCTTTAGAGTTTAAAAGGTAGGATCGCAAATTCTTATTAAACTCT
>JAGXNQ010000070.1:1610-12234 GCA_019894955.1 Promethearchaeota archaeon
ACGAAGAATTGTTTTTCTCTTACTTCTTGATAATCTTTAGAGTTTAAAAGGTAGGATCGCAAATTCTTATTAAACTCTACTAATAGATCTAATTGATTTTTTTCAAAATGTTGAGATTCCACCATCCTTTTTTGATTTACTTCATCAATGAATGATACCAAGTTGGTCTTTTTGAGCCAAAAAATGCTGGTATTCTTGGGAGCGTGAATAGTTAAGGGGGAATACTTTTTTCCGAACTTATCTCTAATTTGTTTCCTGAATTCTGAATATAGATCAGCAGTATAAAAGAACGTGCCGTCAATAAAATCATAATAACTCCTGCGTGAAAATGTATTATAGAAACCTTGGTGAATATATCTTGAGAAAATTATTAAATCCCCTTTTAGATGATTGTGAACGATCGAATAAAATTCATACTTTTCTTTTATGTCCATTCCTTGAATCCCAAAACGGCAGAATATATAATTTTTATCATCCATTACTTCATGCAGTTCGTAATAAGTATAATGTGGAACCGTGTGTGATAATACCTTGATAAAACTCAAAACTCTAGTTGTGTTTTTTGCTACCAAAATGAATGAAATTGTAGAATGTAGGACCCCAATCAGCGAATCTATCATTTTTGGAGAGATGATGGGGGGATCTGAAGTCGAAAAATCTTCAAGTCGATTCTCCACTTCCACGCTTGTTATATTTCGCAGTAGGGACTCCTTGTAAATTAAATCTAGTTTCTCTTCTTTTTTGCTATAAATCTTGCTTTCCCAGCTAGGATTTTCGACAATATGTTTCATTGAATTTAGATTATAAATCTTAAGTTGTCCACAAATCGATAAATATTCTTTTATGTTCGATAACATCTGATATTCTTCATTATATTGAGATTTATCTTGAAAATAGAGGGGAATCAGTTCCCTTAATAATAAATCTCGTACCCGTTCATTGTGCAGATTTAGATTCTCTTGAAATACCATTGAGATTCCATGCTTTTTAACAAAATCTTTAAAAGAGATAGGATTATTTATTGAGGGGTTCTTCTTTAATATATCTTCGGATAATTTCATGGAATCTACAATCTGTTCTACGTATTCTTTGAAGGTAAAGAAACCATATTTCTTATTATTTAGAAGTAGATTAAAGAATTTTTTTTTAAGGTCTAAAGATTCAGAAAACCGATCAAGCACATTTTTAAACTGTTCTAAAATCATTTTCTGATACGAGATTTCAGATAACAAATCAGATTTTAAAACTTTTAATGTAGACTCCCGTCTTTCAAATCCAAACCCTGCAAAAGACTGGACTCTGGCTCGATCTAATAATACAAAATCAAATAAAGAAAGTTTGTTTAGGACGATTTTTTTCTGATAGTTTGTCTTAAAAAAGAGCTCGAAATCTTTACGATATCCTTTTCGTTGGGAGTGTAAGATCTTGTCCAAATCGGTAAGCTTCCTATAATAATTCAGATTTAAGTAGTAATGAAGAGTTTTTGGAGTGTATAGTTTAATTTCATAGAAGAATCCAGTATCTTTGAAAAACTCCAAAGACTGCAATAGATCCTCTGCATAAGAATTAGGAATGATAATATACCCAAAGAATTCCCGAGCATATCCGAAGGAAGAAAGCTGTGACCAAAAGAAAAATGGCAAGTTACTCATGAATATTTTAATATTATTCCATCTGCAATATGGATGGAACTTAACATGGATGATGTAGATTGCCATACTAATTGTAAACCAATCCAAGTGATAATCAGGCCCACAAAAAGAATGTTTATTTAACCATCTCACGTTAGATACAAATTTACGGAGACTTAAGTCGGTCCTTATCGATCCACTTTCTTTAAATTTTTTGAAGTAATCTTGATACTCAAGTAAAGCACGATAGTTTTTAACCTGAAAGAATATTTCTTTCAGAACTTTTATCGTTTCAAGAATTTCATCATCTTGAAGATACAGTCTGATTCGATTCATGAATTCAATTATCAGTCTATTAAAAATGGTATCATTTAGCAAATCTGGGTCGAATGTGTTGATTAATTGGAAAAAAAAGGAAATAGGGTTTTCTTCAGTATCGGGATCTTCTAATTTAAAGAATTTTACCAATCTTTCTCCATCAATTGCGAAATAAGGTTGAAAATTCTCAATTGGAAGAATAAATTTTTTCCAATCTATATTATTATTCAAAGTGTCGAGTTCAGATTCGATTATCATGTAAACTGCAAATTGCACTTGAATGCTCTTTCGATTTTTAGGAAGAATGAATAATTTATAGCATTCTCGCAATAGGATTTGAGGAATGAATTTTATGCTTGTGATTGAAAGGTGAATTTTTGCTTGATTCTCTTTGGAGCGTTTTACACCAAATTCAAATGGATCGTTTAAAATTAAGTTTTCTTCATCTAATATACTAATCTTGATATTTGTTTCATATGGCTTGTTCCCCAGCTTCTCTTCAAGATTTACCATTAATGAATTAAATATATTCTGAACTTTTTCGAGGTTCTCTCCATTTGAGAGAGATCCTAATAAATTTAAATCAATGCCTAATCCCATTATCCCTTAATCCATTTTGAGTTTTAATTTATCTCAGTTAATCATCTTATAAAATTAGACCTATTTAACATATAAATTTTACTCCTAGCTCAAAATTAAGAAGAAAAAAAGGAAAATAAAATCTATAAGATATTATTTAAAATGAGTTAATTAAGAGGGCGAAATCCAAATTGTTTACAGATTTTTTTTCCATTCTAAGAATAAATCTAATGAGAACTATAAAAACTCCATATGAAATATTAATTACTTTTAGTTCTTTTCTACAGTGAAGTAAGATTAGAACCATTTTTCATAATAAATATAACATTTTCATTATTTCATTAAATGATGGAAAATCAAAAACGCTTGGATCAGAGTCTTTTTAATCCCAAACATATAGCATTCATTGGAGCTTCAGAGAAGAGTGCTTTTGGGTCGATGTTATACCTAGTAGCATTTAAAAAATCTCAATGGGCATCCACATTTTATCCTGTAAACCCAAAATATGATAAATTAATGGACTGGAAATGCTATTCCTCAGTATTAGACATTCCTTTCCCAATTGATACAGCTTACATATCTGTTAAAACCAAGATTATCCCAAGTGTTCTAAATGAATGTGTAGAGAAAAAAATACCTTGGGTAATTATTTTTTCATCTGGTTTCTCTGAAACTGGAGATAGAGAGGGAATTAAATTAGAGAATCAAATTAAGGATATTATAAAGGATTCTCATACGCATGTAATAGGTCCAAATTGTTTAGGACCATTTAATGGAGAAATTGGAATGGCTTTCTCTTTTACATCTCAAGAGGGAATTCCTGGAGGAATATCCTTCATGTCTCAATCTGGAGGGCATCTCACTCAACTATTGGATATTGGGGTTAAACGGGATTTTAGATATCGATATGGGGTATCTTTTGGAAATCAAGTCGATTTAAACACTATTGATTTTTTACAGTTTTATCACAATGATGATAAAACGGAGCTAATTGCGGCTTATCTTGAATCATTTGGATCCGGTTCTGGAAATGATTTTTATTTAGAATTGAAAGCAACTACTAAAATTAAACCCGTAATAATTTGGAAAGGGGGATACACTAAAGATGGATCACGTGCAGCATTTTCTCACACGGGTGCTATGGCAAGTGAAAATAAATTATGGAACGTACTTGCTAAACAAGCAGGAGCCGTGATAGTACGGAATGATTTAGAGTTTTGGAATACAATTAAAACATTCGAGCTATTAGTACCACAATTTTTACCCAAAGGAAGAAAAGTTGGGATAATCACCCCTGGAGGTGGATCATCCGTAAATGCAACAGATTTACTTGCAATAAATGGATTGATAGTACCGGAACTGACATTAGAATCGCAAGAAAAGATATCAGAAATTTTACCAAAAGAAAATGTTAATGTAAGGAATCCGATTGATCTTGGTGCTCTTGGATTTGTTGTTGATATCTTCATTAGATGCATTGAAGTAGTAGCCAAAGATCCTATTATCGATATTTTACTAATCCCCTTATGGTCTCATTTTTTATATAGCCACGTTTTTTCCAAAATGATCAAGACGTTAAGAAAAAGTGGTAAACCTTTTGCATTCAGTTTACCAAGTATTTCAGATTCTTTGGATAATGCAAAGAAGTTTTCTAATGTTCAAAAAATTATGCATAAACAAAGAATTCTATATTTTTTCTCACTGAGGGATGCAGCCAGAAGTTTATCTTTATTATGCGATTACTCTGAATACTTGCAATCGCATAAGTAATCATGTAATCTTTTTTATCACTTTTTTCAAATATTTCCTCATGAAGTACCTTTCAAGCATGCAGTAGTCAATTATTTGATTGTTACTTAACAATTTATCTTTACTATTTGATAAGGAAAGATGTATTTCCATGACTTTGTGAAGAATATCATACAGATCCTCATCAAGTGGTTGTAAATTGACATATTTAAAATTCTGATTGAATTGTTCAGAAATTAGCATGATCTGAGTTAAATCATCTCTTTTAAGGGACGGATCATTTAAAGCCTTAAGGGATGAGTTTTGGTTAAGGAGATAGTCTGCTCCTAAGGAACCCTCAGTTATATTCAATTTTCCAGAACTCATATTGAGGGACCTCTTAACATTATCATTTGAATAAATTTGTCAAAATTGCCCCAAAACCAATAGTCAATTCTTTTTTTGTCGGTATAAAGGACTACGTTAAATTGCTTTTTCAAGGTACTGAGATATTAACGCTAATAATTCAATTTTACATATACTATTATTCTCTCTCTATTAAACTTCGTTTGAACCTCATATTAACTCATTAATAATAGTCAAAAATCTAATAAGAAACAAGATCAAATTTAAAATGAAGTAAAGAGATCAATAAATAATATCAATAATTAGAATGAATAAAAAATGTCATTCATAACAGGTCTCAAGGAACTATTTAAAAAACACTTTTATATATTTATCATTGCCTCTTTCATATTGGTCTGGTTGCTTATTTTAATATTCAATTTCGCTCCCTCGCAATTTTTATTTGCATTAACTGCTACATTAGGTGGAGGATTATTATTTTTTGAAATTATATTTATAATAATATCGTTATTCAAACCAATCGAAAAACTAAAATGGTTCATTTCAGCTATAATTTTTGTTATTTCTATGGTAATAGCAGCTTTTTTATGGGGAACAATCTTCTTTCCCACCTCTAACATCTTTTTCATTATAATGCTGAATGCTAACCTATTTTTTACCGCTTTTTTTGGTTTTAAATTATGCATGGATTCAGCTACTAAAGTTGATAATTATTTGTATAAAGGTAAAAAATCAAGAATATCATTAAGAATAGTTGCATTCATAATTTTTGGAATATTGGATTGGTGGTTGTTAATTATTACAGTTAATTTTTTTAACAACATCTTAACGCCATTACAGCAAGCTGCTGGGTTGATTTTGAGGATTATTTTATGGATTGATTTGATTTTGATGGGAATTGTTGTAATTCGTCTTTTGATAACAAAAAAATTTGCTGCCTATATTACTCTCTTCTTTCTTTTAACAACTTTTTACATTTTATACCTGATTTTTGATTTTATCTATGGTAGATTTTTCAGCAGTGAATCAACCGACATACTCTACATGGTATTATCATTCTTCATGGATATAGTCTTGTTGCTATATATTTTAGGGACGGTCTATGATAAAATTGAATATATTAAGAAGAAATTAAGATACTTCAGGGTAGACACAATTGCATTATTTTTAATTACAATGAAACTATATGTTCAAATTTCCAAATTAATTTCTCGAGTAACCTCTGAAGAATACGTTCTTTTACAACAATGGGGGATTTTCATCATGTTTTTGTTTTTCACATTCTTGTTTGGAATGTATTCGATATTTACTCATAAATATCAGAAAATCGAAGAATAAACTCCAAAAATAAGTACTTTTTCAATTTTTTATATTTCTATAAAATTAAAAAAAAAAAGATGATTGCTTACTCAAAAAATCCTTTTAATACATTTCTGTCTTCGTAAAAAGTAAAGCGAATGCGCCATAAAATACGCCATTAGTTATCCCACCTATTGAAGCGAACACAATTGTTGTCATATTTGTAGGTAACGTGTAAGCCATTAAAGATGAAGGGCTTAGAAATACTAATGCGCTAACTGCTAATGCACTAAGAACTGTGGTAAGTAAAAAACCACCAAAACTCGCTCCCTTCTTCTCACCGACTCTTCCCGCTACAATAGCCGCAATAAAAGGTGAAACTATATAACCAACGAATTCTATTAGCACATCAGGTCTTAATGGACCCATTACTTCAATAATAATTCCATTAAAAACAATTCCAGGGGTATTAGTAATTGGTCCAAACAAGATTAGAATTATAATAAAGGGATCAGCTGATATTACAGTGAATATGTTGTTCAAATCACCACTTATTGTCTCAGCAATAATTAAAAAAAGGAAATTTAGCCCAATATACGTGAGTAAGCTGAAGCCGAATGATTTTCCGAATCCCATTTTCATTAACTCATTATATTATGTTAATTATGTAATCATAATCATACATAATCTATATAAATTTATATTAGACCAATTTTATCTACTTCAAAATCAAAGATCACAGAAAAAATAAATAAATTGAGATTTAAATAATATACACCTCTACTAATATTGTTTAGCTCATGAATGAGATTCCCAAAAAACTCGGGTTGGGAAAATTAAAACACGAGTTTCTGAATGAATTATTAAGTGCATATGTCTCTGATCTTGATGTTAAGGATGAAAGAGTTGTCGTAGGTTCTAAAATAGGAGAAGATGCAGCCGTTATTGATATGGGAAATAATTATCTAGTTGCTAAAACTGATCCCATAACTTTCGCTACTGATGAAATTGGATTCTACGCAGTTCATATCAATGTAAATGATGTAGTTTGTACGGGAGCAACTCCAAAATGGTTTCAATCTACAATTCTTTTACCTGAAAAACAAACATCAACTGATTTAGTTAAATCTATATTCAAGAATATACACGATACATGCCATTCTTTAAATATTTCAGTTATAGGAGGTCATACTGAAGTAACTGCAGGGCTTGAACGTCCAATTATCGTAGGATCATTATTGGGAGAAGTAAAAAAAGAAAAATTGGTTAAATCTTCAGGAACATGTCAAGGTGATGCCTTGATTATGACAAAGGGGATATTTATAGAAGGAACCTCAATAATTGGAAGAGAAAAAGAAACAGTTTTAAGAAAAAATGGATTTGATGATGTTTTTATTGAAAAGTGTAAAAATTATCTTCATAATCCAGGGATAAGTATTATGAAAGAAGCTCTTTTAGCAAACAGTAAATTTGATATTCATGCAATGCATGATCCAACAGAAGGGGGTCTAGCAACAGGAATTGCGGAGTTAGCTATTGCTTCAAATTTAGGAGTATTAATTAATGAACAAATGATCAAGATATTTCAGGAATCCAAGATATTGAGTGAAATCTTCTACTTAGATCCTCTCGGTACAATTTCTTCTGGATCACTACTAATTGCTATAGATGAATCAAATTCTCGTAAATTAGTAGATCTACTGAGGGGTGAAGGAATTGATGCACAAATTATTGGTCAATTTGTTGAAAAGGAAAAAGGTTTGAGAATTAAAAGATTAGATGATAATATAGAGCCAATGTTCTATTCTGAAATTGATGAAATATTAAAGATTTTTTAATTTTTTTAATTTCTCCTTATAATAAGCTAATATTTTTATTTCTAAAATATCATTAAATATTATATAATATTAGGGTTAATACAATCAGAATGCATTTCTAAATTAAATTATTCCATGATCGAAATTGTCGAGCAAAGGACTGTATGAAATACTTGAAACAATGGGAGATAGAATGAAGGGTGACGGAGTTTCCCTGAAATTAAATTCAAGTTCATTTTATAGCATTTTAAGGAATAAAGATCATGAATTAGAAATATTTCAAAACGAAATACAATTTAAATGGGAAGAGTTTAAACTTCAAAATAAAACCAGAGTTATTCAAAAAACATATACTACTTTTTTTTATTTGCACTTTAATGATTTTTTCCAAAATTACCTAGAACAATTTTGTGGATTTAACAGCAAGTCATTAGAACTGATTATTAAAGAAAAAGTATCAGAAGATAACCTTTTCTTAGAATATAACTATAAAATGTCAAGTGAGGAAGCAAGAAGTTTTAAGGAATTTGGTAAGAATTATGGAGATATCATAAATGGAATTACTACTCCATCAGGGTATCTTTACATAGTCGTTTCTATCCTTGGTGTAATCTTGAGGAAACTCCTAAAGGAACCTTTCAATGTTATTTTAGATGGAGCTGTTATTCGAGAGGAAGAAGAAAATAATATTCTGAATTTTTTGATTGTTATAAAGGATAGTAAAGATAATCTTTTTGAATACTATTATGATATGTTTCTGTATTACTTTCTGAGACATTTCAAGGGAATTCCTGAAGATTATTACGGAAAATTATTATTAGGTAGAGAAAAATTATACGACCTAGCAATTGAGAAGTATCCTCTTGCTAAAGAGAAATTAGTAGATCTACTTTATTATTTTTACAAAAAATGCAACCTTTTGCATAATTTCTCCCCATTGTTGGATTTTATCAATTTTGTATGTGCGCGTGTAGAAGATTCAGTTTATTCTAAATTAGATGTTATTAAGGACCAATTTTTAGTAAATTTTAGTTATTCAGATGGAAAAAAAGAGTCTATTATCAAAATTTTTGACTTCCTTGATAAAAAATCCACATTATATTCTACCTTCCAATCTAATAACCTTCCAAGTTCAAAGAGTCAATTTAATTTATTCTTACTCTACATGAAAGTATATTTTGGTAGTGGTAACACTGCAGCACTTGGAGAAGAAGGATTACTATTTTTGCCCGAAAAGTTCAAATTAGCACTAGGTCACTATAATGAACACCATGAGAATAAAATTGATGAGAAGGCTTTCATAAGAGTCCAGAAATTCATTGAAAATGCTTCAATACTTTCAAGTATTAATAATGTTGATATTCTTTTCGAGAAAATATTTAGCACGCATTTAACACGCATTAATTACAATTTTTTCAAGACTTTTCTACATAGTCTAAATTCTAAATTAGATAAAGTAATTGAAAACGAGAACAAAATAATTACTGGAAAGTTTAATGATGAACCTTTCACGTTTAAAGATATTGTTGATCACATATGCCGAATGCTCTATACTTTAATAGATCAAATTTTTATCAGAATATCTCCCAATCAAGCTTCAAAAAACTTCATTGACCCAAGAAGTCGTTATATTGGAAAAAATATTGCGTTACGAGTATTAGAATTATTCATTTTCCAAGATCTCAACGTTTCTGACGACGTATGGCCAGATTATGTCATCAGCATGAAGAAAGATGAACTAAAAGGAGATTTGAAATCATTTGGAGTAGATATTCCCGAAAGATATTTCTATAATGTAGAAGATATTCTAAGGTTTGTTGTTACTTATAATTTTCAAACATATTCTGATAAAATTCTTCTTGAAGAATGGTTTGTTGATGAAATCATTGCACCTCTCAACGAATTTATTTTAATGATTCAAAAATCAATCAAAGATTTGAAAAATAGGGAGGATGTTTTAAAATCTCTCAACGACTTCTTTCTAATAGATGTTTTAGCTGAAGATGAAACTAGAATAGAGGAACTTAAATTTGCATGTAATCAATTAATTCCAATCTGGTTTGAAGATTGAATATTATTATAGATTAAATATTTTAACAAAAACCTCGAAATCTGTATTTATATCAATAACTGGAATTTTAAGATAGTTATCTAATGTTTTACTCAGAGATGTAATACGTCCTGAAATCATCTTTACATTTTGTGATAATTGTGTTTGAATATTCTTAGTATTTTGTACACATAGGATGGAAGGATAGGATAGATCTCTAAATCCTTCTATTAATAAAAGATCTAATTCAAAGGGACCTTGTATAATCCAATTGATAAAGCCTTGAATATCCATTTCTTTAGTAAAAAAAAAGGCTACGTCGTGGAATTTATTTCTAATTATAGATAAGTTCGCACCGGCTTTAACATATCGGTATGAATCCTTCCCTTCAGAATCTACTGGATGCTCATGTACATTTTTGATGACTCCAATTTCAAAGTGAAACTTGCGTTTTAATTTTTCTATTGCATTTTCGATAAAATATGTCTTTCCACTTCCAGAATATCCAATCAAGCTAATTATTTTGAAAATCTTCACCCATATATGTAATTAAATCTTGAAACCAAGACGCTATATTTAATGCTAAAATAATATATACATCTAAATTAATTATTTAGATATAGGATATATTAATACAAAATATAAAGGTAACTCGCATATTATGCCAAAGGAAATCATAGTCTTCGACGCAAATTTTTTCATCTGTATGCTTTCGATACGAGCCAAAGATGTATTAAAGAACTTAGAAAAAGCAGGTAAAGACTTAGATTTGAAATATTACATATCTGAACTAGTCTTTAAGGAAGTAAAAGGACCACATACATACAGAGATAGAT
>JAGXNQ010000071.1 GCA_019894955.1 Promethearchaeota archaeon
TCAGCTTCTTCATGGGGTAAGACTATAATTTCACCATTTTCTTTTTGTAGGACGCATCCCGAATTCGTTAAAATTCGGTAATTTTCAGCAGTCTCCTTAGGATCTCCCCAACAAATAAGCTGACAATTACCACAAGTAAGCTTGGTTTCTTTAATCATTTTCACTAGTTTTTCTTTATCATCCCCGAGGGCATTTAGGAAATTTTCGTGATTTTCTAATTCATAAACATCTAATCCAATTTCATCCCCACTCTCTGGCCATTTTAAAGCATTATTAATGGATGTTGCTAGTATTCTCATTACCTCTTTATCTGATTCTGGGAAGGGATATCTCCCAGGACTCCAAGTTGACCATTTCTTAGATTTATCTAATCCAGATAATCCTCCGCATACAATTTGGCAACGCGCTAAATTAACTCGCTTTGCACAACTAAAAGTATATCCCCCAATTGTAATCATGTCAAGTTCATCACTCCCAAACATTCTCAAAGCGCATACTTTTTGACATAATTTGCATTCATTACAAAATGATTCCTCTTGAGAAATTGGATCTGTAGGTGTTAACTTGGCTGAAGTTACTACACATCCAAGTATAACCATAGCCCCATACCCTTTTAATCCAACATTCCCTGAAAAACCTAAAGAAATAGTTCCACTGCGTATACCAATTAATTTTAAAGAGATTTCAGGAATCATATTTACTTCCCATCCAGGTACATCTTCCCGATATTTAAAGTTTGGAAAAACTGCGGCTGCATTAAACCCTAATTCTTCGAGAAATTTGGTTGCTTCAACAGCAATTTGATATGCTTTTATATTTGTAAGAATGTTGTCTATTTCATGACCTCTCCGTCCACCTGGTAAATCTTTTCTGAGAAATGAACGAGCTTTGGTTTTATCTAAAGGAAGCGCAAAACAAATTGCAGACTCTGCATCTGAAAGAGGATATGTAATATCTACCGTTGATGGACCACCTTCAAGAGAATTTTTACTTGCAAATCCCACATTAAGTACACCACGATCCATCAAGAATTTTTTAATTTTTACATTTAATGAAATAATAAATAACCTCGTATATCCCTATAATTCAATTTAGCCAAATGTAAGGGTTTTAAATAAAGTTGGCTAGTAGCAGAATTCTCAATAATTGTCTCCCAAAAAACGTTCTAAACATAAGATTTATCTTATAAATCCAACTTATTTCTACAATTATATTAAGAGTGATATAATTTGAATGTAAAGACGCCTTTTTTCCAACCCAAATTAATCAAAAAAGATGATATGTATGGTAAAGAAGGATATATCCTTAACCTAATAAAACCGAATGTGTACCAATTCTACTCTTTAGGTGCGGGTTGTCATGTTTATCTCATCATAGGCGATGATTTGAATGTTTTGATTGATACAGGTATAATTTCAAAATTTGATAGTTTTAATTATTTGCTGACAACCGAGATTGGATTAAAGATAGAAGATATTGACTTGGTCATAAATACACATGAACATTTTGATCATATTAGCTCAAATGCCTATTTTCACTGCACCATCGCAGCACATCGATGGGCTGCAGTCAAGATCAAAAATAGTGATGAATTAATTACAAAAGGGAAGAAATGGGGAATCGATCTCACTGATTTGAGAGTCAACATATGGCTTGAGGATCGTAACATTATAGATCTAGGAAACACATTTTTGAAAATCGTAGAAACTCCTGGTCATACTTCGGGGTGTATATGTTTATATGAACCTTATCATAATTACCTTTTTTCAGGAGATACATTATTTAGAGGTGCCACCTCAAATATTTATGAATCAGGTTCTCTTTCAGAATACATAGATTCACTCCAGATTTTAAATACTCTAAAAATTCATAGTTTTTACCCAAGCCATGGCAATCCAGTTTTAGGAGAGGAATTAGTTAAAGAGGAGCTCGAAAATTCTATTATTAATGCCAAAATGGAGCTCGAAGCTTTCGTAAATAGAATCAAATCAAAACCGTTAAAGGGAGCTCGACCCCCACCCTCTCTCTATAACCGAGAAGAAGAAGATCTTTAACCAAAACTATACTTCGATTTTTTCACCACAATGCACACAATATCGAAGTTTAATATCAAATATATCTCCGCAAGATTTACACAGATGAAAATTTCTATTCATCATTTCAGTTGCTATGGTAATAAAGGCATCCTCTACATTTTCGCCTGTTTTTGAGGATGTTTTAATAATGTCCCCGAACCATGTGAATTTCTTACTAAATTTAGATCCCTCTTCTTTAGACACTTCTCTTTTTTCCTTCAAATCAACTTTTGTGGCAACTAATAACGTAACTACATCTTCTTCAGAATTATCTTTAATGATATTAACCCAATCCTCTATACCATATAACGTTTCTTTTTTGGTGGTATCAAATAGAATTAAAGCCCCTGAGGCACCATGGGCATAAGAGGGAAATAATGTTCGATATTTTTCTTCTCCACCAAAATCCCATATATGTAACTCTACTGGAACTTCCTTGTCATTTATATTCAAAGCTATTTTTTTCCTTTTAAAAGCGACTCCAATAGTATCTTTCATTTCTTCATTAAATATATTATCGCAAAATCGAGCAATTAAGGAACTTTTCCCTACATTCTTATCTCCAGCTAAAACTATTTTATATTTTAGCATAAATCATCATCATATCCTTAACTCTGTTAATAAATACATTATTATTTCCAATAAATAAAAAGTATCTCCTAATTGATTTATTTATAAATGAATAAATCTAGGGTTGTGATTATATTTTAGAGTATCTGGAAAAGATTTTTATTCAGATCTGGATATACAATTAAGTTGCAAGAACTCGATTTATAATTTTTATATATCTTTTTTTCTTTTTTTTTAAATCTATAAATAGATATCTAACCTAATTAGATCATCATTTAAAATTGACGAGAAAAAATGTCAGAAAATTATAATAATTCTAACAGAATCAGATCGAAATCATACTTCCGCAAACTACTTATAGTTTTAATGTTCGTTCAGATTTTAGATGCTTATGCAACGATTTTCCCAGGATCTATTCCTTCTTTTATTGCAGCTGAGTTCTTAGGTTCTTTTTCTCCAGAGCAACAAAACTCAATAATGGCATTTGCTGGAAGTATTGTATCGATTGGGATGTACTTCTTATTTTTTACTCAATATCTATCAGATAAACTTGGGCGAAAAAAAACCCTTGCTATCACTGTTTTCGGAATGGGTTTCGCGTCCTTAGGAATGTTTTTATCAGTAAATTATATAATGTATCAATCTTTCGTATTCATTTTGTATTTTTTCTTCTCTTCCGATATCTGGGTAATTATCATTAATGAAGAAAGTGAATCCAAGAAACGCGCTTATTATTCTAATATAATACCACTTGTTGGGTTAGCGGGTCCAGTCATGATGGTAATTTCAAGATTCATTTTTGCTACGGGAGGAAATGCATTCTGGAGAGGTATTGCTATAATTCCCATAACTCTTGGATTTATTATAACTTTAGTGGTAATGCTTACATTGAAGGAAACATCTAAATATGAAGATATGAAAAGTTCGGGTGAATTCAGTTCAAGAACTTTTTTTGAAGATCTAAAGTCTATATTTCATACTGATGAAAAAAAATCATATATTATCATGTTGATTATTTCATTTCTCTTTGGATTTAGCAATCTATTCATTACACTTTTCGAAAAATACATTTATGATGTGGGCACAATCAATCAAACACTTGTAACTTATTTGTTCTTATTGACGATTTTCACAGTAATGGCAGCATATCTTATCAATGGTTTATTAGCAGATCGTATAGGAAGAAAACCTCTATTGTATTTGTGGTCATGTTTATTGCCAATTTCCGTTTTAATATGGGTAATTGGAGCGTTGCAACCAAATGCAGTTTTGTACGTGTTTATTGGCTATCCACTGAGTCATGTATCATACTGGGGTCTTTGGGGGATTATCCGATTGACTACTTTAGAATTAGTACCAACAGATCGAAGAGGAACAGGGGTTGGATTCCGAGCATTAATTAATTCGATTGGTGCCACAATTGGACTTTTATTAAGTAGCTTCATTATATTAATAGTAGGATTAGGCACGACCTTCATTATCTTTGTTCTATTCAATGTGATCATGATTCCACTTAGTGCATTTTTAGTCAAGGAGACCAAAGGCGTAGATTTAAAAGATATTAAGTAAATAACTATTATTTTTATATTTTTTATGAAATAAGAATTTTAAGCAATGATTTTCATATCACCACTTTTTTAATATTAGATTAACCTTTAAAAACTTCCAATCGCTCTCAATATACAAATCAAAATGAATCACAATTTTTAATAAAGCTACGTGATTTAAACACCTAATAGAAAAACTTCAAAAAATATAAAACTTAATTCTAATCTAATTATAATTATAAATAGGAATATATCATGAGCGATTTAATTATCAAAAATGGCTTAGTCTATGACCCATTACACAATATTGATGGTGAAAAGAAAGATATCTATATTAAAGACGGAATTGTCGTCGAAAAAGTCAATGGAAAAGCAAAAGTTATAGATGCATCTGGGTTAATAGTTATGCCAGGAGGAGTAGATATTCACAGCCACATCGCAGGAGCAAAAGTTAATGCGGGAAGAGTATTCCGACCAGAAGATAAAGTACCTGAATGCAACGAAAAAAGCACAAAATTGACTCGTGCGGGAACTGGATTCAGCGTACCATCCACTTGGAAGACAGGATACCTTTATGCGAAGATGGGATATACTACCGTTGCTGAGCCAGCTATGCCGCTCTTGGAGGCACGTCATACTCACGAAGAATTCAATGATATTCCCATTATTGACAAATTAGCAATGCCGATATTGGGGAATAATTGGTATGTCCTTCAATATGTCCGAGATAATGATATTGAGAAACTTGCTGCCTATGTTAACTGGGTAATGGAAGTTACTAAAGGATATGCAATTAAAATTGTTAACCCCGGAGGAGTAGAGAATTGGGCTTGGGGAAGAAATTGCGAAAATGTAGACACCCCAGTATTACATTGGGATGTCACACCCCGACAAATTGTTGAGGGTTTATCAAAAGCTAATGAAATTCTGGAATTACCACATTCTATTCATATACATTGTAATAATCTTGGTCACCCAGGAAATTTTGCTCACTCAATTGAGACATGGGATATAACAAAAGATATTGAACCTAAAGGAAGAGAAATCAGAAATACGCACTGTACTCACGTCCAATTCAATGCGTATGGTGGGTCGAATTGGAATGATTTTGAATCAGGAGCACCTCAAATTGCTGAATATGTCAACTCACACAAACACATGACAATAGATTGCGGTCAAGTCGTTTTCACTAAATATGCGACAACTACAATGACAGGAGACGGTCCTTGGGAATTCGCTCTTCATCATTTAGGCGGTATGAGTGCTTGGGGCGCTAAACCAGGAGTCAAATGGATCAATGGAGGTATCGAGGCAGAATCAGGTTCAGGCATTGTACCGTATTTCTTCGCACCAAAAAATGGAGTTAACGCTATACAATGGGCAATCGGCCTTGAATTGATGCTTCTGGTGGAAGATCCCTGGCAAATCGCATTCACAACAGATCATCCAAACGGAGCTCCATTTACCACCTATCCAATAGCGTTTAAATGGTTAATGGATAATAAGTCCCGGAAGGAGATGCTTGAAAAAATAGTTTCAAAGAAAGCGAGTAGTGCTACTACATTGCCAAATCTTGATAGGGAATACACTCTCAATGAATTGTGCATTGTAACTCGCGCAGGCAATGCAAAGAACTTAGGATTAAAAGATAGGGGTCATTTGGGCATTGGAGCAATCGGAGATGTTTCGATCTATAAGTTGGATCCCGAAAACTATACTGGATATGACGTTGAAAAGGCGTTCTCAAATGCTGCATATACGATAAAAGAGGGACAAGTTGTTGCGAAGAAAGGCGAAATTACTGCAACACCAATGGGCACGCTCATCCAAGCGAAAGGTAAGATTAAAAAGGATATCCATGAAGCGATGTTAGAAGATGTAAAATTGCGTTGGCGAGATCATTACAGCATCAACTTTAATAACTATGCAGTGCAAGATGTATATGCTCCAAAAGTTAAAATAGTAAACGGTTCATAAACTACTACTAACTATTAACTAATTTTTAATTTTTAAATTATTATTTCTATTAATAAAAATTCAATATCAGCTTGTAATTATTCAATTGAACAAATATGAGTTCTTAAACTCATAAAATTAGTAATAACTATAACTTACCAAACTAAATTTTCTAAAATTAATTCTTTATTCATTTTTCGCTCTCGTGAGATTTCATTGAGAACCATTCTATCTCTACAATCAACACAAATATTTTTTACTTTTAACCATCTTAACTGTCCGCATTCAGGACATACAAATTCTTTTACTATTAATTTCATTTTTTTCATCACGTTTTTTCTTTCATTATAATAAATATGACTTACTACACTTTTAAATAATTTCTCAATACAATATAGAATATATATAGATATAAAAAATGATTTTAGGGTGATTACATGAGAAATAATCAATTTTTATTTACATCTATATAGAGGAGAAAAATGATTAAATTAGTCAAGAATTAGATTATATTAAAAAGTGAATTTATCATGAGTTTTGGTAAAGTTTTTGCTATTAATATTATCACGACCATAGTCTTGAATGCTATTTTTATCATATTGGCTTATGTTTTGGGATATAGTTTTAATGATTTGATTACAAGGATTACACTCGAACCAATATATATTTTTTATTTATTATTTGCTCCTTTGGGAAGAGCAATTTGGCTGAATTTTGAGGAGATTACTTATTCAATAGAAATAGAGAATTTATTGTTTTTACTTGTAAATATTGCTTATATCATAGCTCCTTTAATTGCCACCATTATTACTGGAAGAATGAGTGACAAAAGAACATCTTCATTATTAGCTTTCATTATAAATGCTGTAATCAGCATGCTGGTTTGCGTCATCTTAGTATTTTATAGTTTTTCTTTTCAAAGAATGATTGGCCAAGATTTTTCTCGAGATGTTGCAATACTCAATGTAGTTCTTGGAAGTATAGTTAATGGATGCCTTTATGGTTTCATTGCTCTTGCTTTGACAAAAAAATCGTAAATAAAATCTGATTTAGTTATAAAAAAATAAGGGGGATGATTCTTCCTCCAGTAAGAAACATTATGGCTTTTGACTTTTCATATCTAAGAGAAGTTTCCCGGCGATACCCACATCTTCAGGTGATTGAGCCCTAAATATAACAACAATATGATCTCTAGGTATATTATAGGCTTTTTCTATTGAATCCGTAATTTCCTTGATAACGGTTCTTTTTAAATCTAAATCGTTCAACTTTGGTCCATCAATAGTAATGTTTGGCATATCCTAATAATTCTAATATCTCATTTAAATGTGATTGTAATAGATATGAAAGACAAGGAAAAAAAAATAGATATAAATTCTTTTTAGAACTTAGGAATCCACTTTTCTTCGGCCTCGAACATCTCTTCAACCATATCATAGATTTGCGTTGTTGAACAAACACTAGCAGTGTTAGGATCGAGTAATATTGCGTGATAAATCTTTTCTCGATTCTTTTCGAGGACTCCTTCAACTGCCGCTTTTTGTACCATTATGTTTGAAGAACATAACGCTTGACATATGGTTGGTAAGACAATCCCTCCTTGAGGATGCAACCCATGATTATCAGCAAAAACAGGCACTTCTACGCAACAACCTTTAGGAAGATTAGTAATTAAACCACTCTCTTTATTCATTACATTCCCGTTAAATCGAAAAGGTACATTCGTTTCCATGGCATTAATGATGAATGGAGCATATTCTCCTGTGGGTACTTTTTTATAGGGAAGTTTTTGGCGCTTAATTGCTCTTATTAATCTTTTTTCGAATTTACCCTGTAATTTTACTTGGTTCAAATAATCAGCGGCTTGTTCTATCATACCCGAAGTGTTCCCCTGAAATTTTGTTACAAAATCAGGAATTTTGCGATAATATGGTAGATACTCGCTAAGATGTCGGGATTCCTCTGTCATGAAATATCCACCTGCTGCTTTCATCATGTCAATGCGTACTTTTTCATTTTCCCCTCTGTTTGGATTTTCTTCAAGAGCTTTATAAATTAAAGGGTATGCATCCTGCCACTTTGCATTCGGATCTGCAGAATCCTTATACCATACTTCGAGGAACCAAGCCATATGATTAATACCTGCGCAAAAAAAACTAAATTCTTCACGCTTTACCCCGGCCCAATTTCGTAATATCTCTGCCGTTCCTTGAACACCGTGACATAGACCAACCGTAGAATCTGGAACAATAGAATTGCAATACCACGTGTTCATAGCCATTGGGTTTGCATAATTAAAGAGGAATGGTTTTATTCCGTCATTATCGGCATTATGTCCAACTTCTTGCATATCTTGGAGAATTGATTTTAAGGCGTTTGTCGCTCGTAGAAAGCGGAATACACCACCAGGTCCAATTGTATCTCCTACTGTCTGATTAACTCCATATTTAAAAGGAATTTCAACGTCTAATTTAAAAGCATCGAGCCCCCCTACATGTATGGAGTCAATTATATATTTCGCATCTTGGATTGCTTTTCTTTGGTTTGTTGTCTTTTCAATTGTTATGTTTTTATCATCAAAATAATCTTCTTTGAATTTTTTAATATACCGAAACATCAATTCTAATCTCTCGGCGTGAATATCTTCAAGGCAAATTATTGTGTCCTCTTGGAGCGAGGGAAATAAAAGGAGATCTGTAAGTAAGTTCTTTCCAAAAACGAGAGATCCCGCGCCAATGAAAGTAATTTTCACCACAATAATGGTTTTAATGCAAACAGATTTTTATAACTTTCTTTTAGCTCAAATTCTTGATGAAAGAGGTCTATATCAATTGTTTTAATTTTACTCCAATCTTTTATCATATATTTTTTTAATCTCTTTCTTTACTTCTGCGAGTTTTTCTCCACGTAACGGAAAGAAAAGTAAAAGTAGAAATCCAATACCAAAAAGTATTATAGGAATGAGCCCAACTCCAATTTGAATACCTAATTTTGCGCTTTCAGTTTGAATTACTCCGGTCCCTCCGGCATATCCTGTCATTGAAAGAATCATTGTAAACAGAAACATCATGATTTGTTTGTTTGGTGAAATGAAAATTGCGTTAATTCCGTTAAAAGTTCCGATGGGTTTATTACCTGTCTTTAATTCGTATTCATCAATTACATTTCCAAAAATGGGTGCAGAAAGGATCCAAAAAGCAGCATTTCCCATATTAATGATCATATAACATATTACCGCTAATAAGAAAATTCTGGATAATAAGAGAATAAGAAACGCCATAATACTTATCGTTATGAACATCATGAGGGTTTTCCTTGGACCAAATTTCTTGGAGACGACTTGAACCAAGTAGTATGCGAAAAAAGTAAAGGGTAACGTAATAGCACTTACTATCAATACCTCAGTCCCCCCAACTCCAATAACATCTTCAAAATAATAAACCTGAAAGGTAATAACCGTTGCGGTAACGGCACCCATAACAAATTGTAGAAGGATGTAAAAAATAAATGTCTTCGATGAAACAACATCCTTTAGTAGTTTTTTAATTTCAGGAAATGTTTCTCCATCGTACAATTTGATAGATTCATTTATCCCTTTTGCACCATAAAAAGCAACTCCAACACCAATAACTCCCACAATAGCAAGCACGGTAACAATAACTGGTAAAGGAAAAGGATTATCGCCTTCAACAAAAAAAAGTATTACTATCAGGTATGAAAAAATACCTAATATTGTCTGGAATACCAGATTTACAGATACCAATGAGGCTCTCTCGTTATCATCATCCGTGACCGTAAGCATGAGGGCTCCCCTATTAATACCATTCATGGCATCTCCCGTATCAAAAAGTGCAAATGCAATAAACAAAAAAATAAAAATAATCTCGTCAGGAAAATTAGGACTCATGAAAACCATTAAAAAATATCCAATACCCACTAGAGGAAGGGTCTTAATCATCCATCTCTTTCGTTTTCCTTTCCCTTCTATAGGTTTTGTTCGATCTGAGTAGAATCCAATTATTGGGTCGTTAATTGAGTTTATAATAGCATATAATAATTGCACGATTCCATATAATAGAGCGGGAAATAATATAAAATCGGTATAAAATTTTAACATGGCTCCATCTATCGTGCTCGATATAAATGTCACTCCCGCAATCGATAAACCAAAATACATCTTCTGCCTAAATGGAACTTTATGGACCGTATTATCTCTTTCTTGCGAACTCTTATCTTTTTTTTTAAAAATTGTAATCAATCACTTCTTGAGTGTAGATTTTTATATAACTATCTCAAAGAGGGTAGATTTTTTTATTACTATCGACATCCATAGTAATTATACTTATACTTAGGGAATTATTGAATTTTCTTATCCTCAATATCAATTCCTAATTCACGCAGTCTATCCCTAATTAGATCGCTCATATCATATAATTTCTTTTTTCTCAATTGATCTCTTAGAGAGGCGATCAAATCAATCAGATTTTTAATCATTGTTTCTTGTTCATCTGACCCTTTAGCATGCCCTAAAACTTTATTTTCTAAATCTGGAAAGACACCTAAGATAGAATCGATATTTTTGATGAAGTTAACAAACGATTTTTTAAATGCTACGTTTATTATTATTCCATCTTGAAGAATGACTTTATTAATTTCTCGAAATAGTGTTAAGATTTCAGCTATTGCAACGGGTGTATCAAAATCGTCATCCATTGCTTTAATAATATTTTCAAACGCATTTTCTATTTTGATAGTGAGATTATCCATATCTTCACTGTTTTCTTCGATTTCAACGCTCTCATATACCTTTTTGATTGTGTTAAATAATCTACTATATTCCTTTTTAGCTTGTTCTAAACTATCTGGTGAATAATTTATCGAACTTCGATAATGGCTAGATATTAAATACCATCGAACAACCATTGGTTCATATTTTTTTAGAATGTCTGTAACCAAAAAGAAGTTCCCGAGGCTCTTTGACATCTTCTCATCATCAACATTTACAAATCCATTGTGAACGAAGTAATTTGAAAATTGTTTACCAGTATATGATTCTGATTGAGCAATCTCATTGGGATGGTGTGGAAATTTCAAATCTTGACCCCCACCATGAATATCAATAGTTTCCCCTAAGAGGTTCAATACCATCGCAGAACATTCAATATGCCATCCAGGTCTTCCTAAACCCCATGGACTTTCCCAGAACGGTTCTCCTTCCTTCATTTTTTTCCATAGCGCGAAATCCTTTGGATTTCTTTTATCTTCTCCAAATTGAGTATCTTGATCAGATGATAAATCATCATCATCAGTTGATTCAGTCTCCTTGGTACGTTTAAAAAAAGTATTGTATTTATCATAAGAATCTACTGAAAAATATACGGATCCATTATTTTCATACGCATTCCCTTTTAAGATAAGTTCTTGAATGAATTCTATAATTTTTTGTATAAATTCAGTAGCTCGTGGGTTATAAGTATCAGGTAGTAGGTTAAGTGCAACCATTATCTCTTCATATTCTGTAATATAGGGTTCACTGAGCTCTTTAAAAGGGATATTCTTTTCATTTGCTCTTTCTATAATCTTATCATCTATATCGGTATAATTTTTTGCTACAATTACATTGTATCCCTTATATTTAAGGTATCGATGAATTATATCAAATACCATTGCTGATTTAGCATGACCGATATGTGCAGAGTCATAAACTGTAGGACCGCACACGTACATTTTGACTTCATTTGGAATGATTGATTTAAACTCTTCCTTTTTGAATGTTAAGCTATTATAAACTTTCATGATAGTTTGTACACCTTAAAAAAGCGTAATATTAATGATAAGATGAGTATAAAAGCCAGCGATGGGATTTGCACCCATGCTGCTGAAAGCAATGGCTCTGCAGGCCACCTCCTTACTACTCGGATACGCTGGCAAATTTGATTTCCGGCTCCCTACACACGTCTTACATTGTTTTATTTTTTATAATGAGACTTTTGTTATATA
>JAGXNQ010000072.1:0-6256 GCA_019894955.1 Promethearchaeota archaeon
CGGAGATGTGTATAAGAGACAGATTCTGATCAATAAAATTACATAAAATATATCGATTTTCTCTTTTTAGATTCAATTCATTTAGATTTCCATACATTTTCAATATTTTATACCCCTGTAAAGAATGAAATTGTCGGAGAAATCTCTCTTCTTTTAATATAGTCGACATAAATAATTAAATTCGACAATGGTTTATTTTCAAGAATAATATTTAGGTGATATCACTGTAATATGTAGAAAAATAGAAGTAAATTCCTACTTAACTGCTATTCTTTTCATCGTTTCAATGTTTTCATCGAGAATTTCTCGGGGTACTTTTGGGTGAATATCAAGAGCAAAGATTTCATCTGTAACTTGTTCTACGATTGGTAATGATAAGTCTTTATAATTAACATCTCTACCGTAATACGGACAAGACCATGGACATCCTTTGGGGTACGCAATCTTTTCTTGAAATAATTTAGTTTTATAGAGGGGTTTTGGGTAAAGGATTTTACTCCTAGGAAATTTATCTAAAAATTCCATCTTGTTCATTTTAATTATAGAGGGGTGAATTCTTCCAATCCAATAATTGAAAGCAGGGTCACAATATTTTGGAACGTATGGTGGATCAATTCCTTCAAGATTTTGAATTCCTTCAGTCAAATATCGTGCATTTTCGTTCCTAGTTTTGATAAAATCATCCATTTTTTTCAGTTGTACTCCTCCAATTGCTCCTTGTATTTCAGTCATGCGATAATTATAGCCTAGTCTATTATATACATACCAAGAAGGTTCACCATGGTGTCGAATTAGTTTACATTGTTCTGCAAGATCATCGTTATTAGTTATAATCATACCTCCTTCACCAGTAGTTATATTTTTCGAAGGATAAAAACTAAAACATCCGATATCACCAATAGATCCCACCAATTTATTATCACATCGAGCACCTAATGATTGACAGGCATCTTCAATAATAAATATCCCATGATCATTTGCTATTTCTTTTAATTCATTCATATTTGCTGCGATTCCAGCTAGATGCACTGGTATAATAGCTTTTGTCTTATCCGTTATTTTTTCTTTAACGGATTTAGGATCAAGTGTATATGATTTATTATCTATATCAGCAAATATCGGGATTGCATTATTGTGGAGTATAGAGCTTGCGGTTGCTATAAAAGTAAAAGGAGGGACGATTATTTCATCTCCTGGACCTATATCTAATGCTGCTATAGCAATGTGAAGAGCAGCTGTACCAGTATTTATGCCAATAGCATGTTTAACACCATGATATGATGCAAAATCTTTCTCAAATTTTTTAACATATTCTCCATGAAGTAGAGTCAACATTTGTGACTCCATTACCTTTATAACTTCTTTTTGTTCTTCAGTAGTCAGATTCATAGTTAATCGAGTATTTTAAATATTGACAAAATAAAAAACCTTATTATCTTTTTAAAAGTCATTGCTAATATTGCTGAAGAACTAAAAATAATGAATCTTTAATTATTAAATAGCATAAGTCCTAGAAATGAGATCGATTTCGTTCAAAATTGTAGATAATATGAATCATTTTGATGATTATATGCAATAATTTTATTTCTCATTAAGGTTTCAAGAACAGAGTTTATCCAATTTTTACTTGTATCTATATTTTTACAGATTTCACAATATTCCATCTCTTCATTAATTGCTAAGAGAAACTGAATTTTGCTTTTAACTTTCAGATGGTTTGATTGAGCTATTTTTTCAAATCTTTTTTTCCAATCATATTCAAAAGTTTTTAGTTGTGCTACTTCATTACTAAGTTTGGCAATTACCTCATCCCGAGTTCTAAAAACCTTTAACGATAAATCATACTTCTCTTTAAGATGGTTCTTTAGTTTTTCTTCGTCTATATCCAGGTCGAGTTCTTTTTTAAATTCATCAAGAATGACAGTATAATCCGAAGCATCATCATACTTGTCTAAAGTTAATACAATAATTATCTCTTTATTCTCATTATAATAAGAAATCGAATTCCAATCTTTTTCTTCAATGGTTATATAACTTTCGACAAAATTATGAGAGATTTGTATCTGTTGGACAACATTAGTAGGAATCTCAAAATCCTCGGGATATTTCAAATAAATAATTCCACCCAATAGTTCATCCCATTTAATCAGAAAAATTCCTAAAGGAATTTACTCTCACCTCAACCTTGCGATATACCTTCTTTTAAATTATAAAAGTCAGCATTAATAAATTTAATTTAAATTTAAGTAATTTGATTAGTTTGCAATTTGTAATTTGTGAAATATTAAAAATAAAAAAATAAATAGAACGATGAGTAATTTTAAGTAGGGAAGAACACATGACTTTCTACTACGTGTATATTTTGGAAACGATTGGAAAAAATAATAGGAAAAGATTTTATACGGGTTATACAAATAATTTGAAAAGAAGATTAGAGGAGCATAAAAATGGGCGAGGAGCAAAATTTTGCAAGGGGAAGAAAATAGAATTAAAGTATTTTGAAACTTACACGGAACGGAAAGAGGCAATGAGACGAGAATTAGAGATTAAAACATTTTCAAGAAAGGAAAAATTTGTTCTAATTAAACATTCAGATGAGATTGAGGAAAAATTTGATTAAAAATCAATTTTTACTGATATTAGCAGGGTTACCAGCAGCAGGAAAATCGACTTTTGCTAAGTTTATGAAGGAAGCTTTAACATCAACAGCGCCCGATTTTGAAGTTAAAATTGTTGATCCTGATAGTATACGAAAAGAGATTTCTTCTCAATCCTTCGATCATGAAGTGGAGTTCCTCGTAAGAGCCAATAATTTAAAATTGATTAAAGATGCAATATCACAAGAGAATATTGTGATAAGCGATGATCTAAATTACTATACAAGTATGAGGCATGATATAAAGGAAATCGCTGAAGAATTTAGCATACCATTTTTTATAATATATATTTCAACTCCAATTGAAAATTGTCTACAATGGAATAACGAGCGAGGAGCTCCAATACCAAATGAAGTAATTTATAGAATTAATGAAAAATTTGATGCTTTTGATAATTATAGTTGGGATAAACCACTTGCATCATTCGATATTAGCATTGTTAATTTGCATAATAAAATTTCTTCTGTAATTTCGCAGATTGAGATGAAATTAAGAGATTTAGACATGAATGAAACACTAACCCAAAAAATGGAATCTAAACAAGGATCCAAAGAAAAACTAGAGATCATTACCCGAAGAATAGTTGGGGAGTATTTAAATAATCCAGATTTTCAAAGTTTAAAATCTAGAATATTATATCTTCGGAAAATATATATAAAAGAGAAGAAAAGGGATATAAATTCTGAAGATGAAATTTCAAGGGATTTTATTGATTTTTTGAAAAAAGGTTTAAACGATGATCTTGCTTAATGGGTCATAATATCAAGACATATTAAAATTAAGAGTAAAGAAAATAAGGGAACAATGATTTTAATAATTTGAATTTGTATCTATCTTTTTGAACAATAAATAACAAAATTGATTATAAAAAACAAAATATTAATAAAATTTATCATGCCTTCAAATCCAGAAACCCAAAAAGACATAAAAGTGCGAATAGAAGAACTTGAAAAAAGTCGGAGCGGACGTTCTTTATGTTATATTGATCCTGATGTAATCGATGCGTTAGGATTAACAACAGGAAACATAATTGAAATTAGTGGGAAAAAAAAAACAACGGGAATAGTTGTTTCAAGCGTTATTGATAAAGGTAAATCCATCATTAGATTAGATGGACTCCAAAGGCTTAATGCGGGAGCAACGATAGGGGAGTTTGTTTCTATCAAATTAGCAAAAGTGTATGCTGCTGAAGAGATAATATTAACTCCTACAAAAGCGAATTTAGACTTGAAAAAACAAGGGGAAGCAATCAAAGCAAAATTAATTGATAAACCCGTAGTTATCGGTGACATCATTGAAGTTTTGGGAGAAGTATTTCAAACAGATGATTCTGATAATACCATGAATGAAATCATGAAAATGATGCCAATGCTTCGGAATCAGAAGAGAAAGCCTATATTAGGCACATTACGGTTAATTGTAGAAGATAGCATACCTTCAGATAAAGTAGTAAAAATAACTCGTGATACACGAATAAAAGTTAATAAAAGAGTAGCCGTTTTAAATGTTTCTGGCGGTGTTGTTACCTATGATGATATAGGGGGATTAAATGATGAAATTCAAAGAATTAGAGAAATGGTAGAATTACCTTTAAAACACCCCGAATTATTTCATAGATTAAATATTGATCCACCTAAAGGTGTCTTGTTTTATGGACCGTCAGGAACGGGGAAAACATTGATGGCTAAAGCAGTATCTCAAGAATCAAATGCTCATTTTATTACAATTAATGGTCCAGAAATCATGAGTAAGTTTTACGGTGCGAGTGAAGGAAGATTAAGAAAAATATTTGAAGAAGCCGAACATAATGCCCCATCGATTATTTTTATTGATGAGATTGATTCTATAGCACCTAAAAGAGTAGATACATCTGGAGAGGTTGAGAGACGGGTAGTTTCACAATTACTTTCATTGATGGATGGACTACAAGGAAGGGGTGAGATCATCTGTATCGGCGCTACTAATAGAATTAATGCAATTGATGAAGCTCTAAGACGCCCCGGTAGATTTGATAGAGAAATTGAATTTGGTGTACCTAATGTAAAAGAAAGGAAAGAAATCTTACAAATTCATACGAGAGGGATGCCTCTAGAAGATAACGTAAGTTTAGATCATTATGCTGAGATAACACATGGTTTTGCAGGAGCAGATTTAATGGCTGTAAGTAGAGAAGCAGCAATGTTTGCCTTACGAAGAATTTTACCTAAGATTAATTTGGATGAACCCATCCCATCAGATATAATTCAAGATTTAAATATAGCTGATGATGACTTTGCTCAAGCTATCAATTTAATTGAACCTTCCGCATTGAGAGAAGTAATGATTGAAATCCCGAATACAAAATGGGATGATGTTGGTGGGTTGGACGGAATTAAACAAGAATTAAAAGAAGCAGTTGAATGGCCTTTACTTCATAAGGAATTATTCGAAAGAGCTGGTATACGCCCCTTGAATGGAATTCTTTTATTTGGTCCTCCTGGTTGTGGAAAAACTCTTTTAGCAAAAGCAATAGCCACTGAAACCAATAGCAACTTTATTACAGTTAAAGGTCCTGAAGTATTTTCTAAATTTGTTGGAGAAAGTGAGAAATTTGTAAGGAATATTTTTAGAAAAGCACGTCAAGCAGCACCTTCAATCATATACTTTGATGAACTTGATGCGGTTAGTTCAGTTAGGGGGGCTAATGACACTACATCCCTCAGAGATTCTATTGTGAATCAAATTCTAGTTGAAATGGATGGTATTGAAAATCGAAAGGGTGTTGTTGTTATAGCAAGTACAAATCGTCCAGATATGGTAGATCCAGCATTATTACGTCCAGGACGATTAGATAGATTGCTTTTCGTCACCGCTCCAGATCTAATATCACGACAAGAGATACTAAAAGTTCATACAAAGAATATGCCGTTAGCAGATGACGTTTCACTGAAACATATTGCTCAAGTCACAGAAGGGTATAGTGGTGCTGATTTAGAAAATTTATGTCGTGAAGCAGGAATGGAAGCAATTCGAGAACGAATGTATGATTTTGATAAAATAGAATATCGACACTTTGAAATTTCCTTAAATAGAATCAAATCAACTCTGACTCAAAGTGTTGTTCAACGATATGAAGAGATGGCAAAAATTATAACCGAATCTCGGAATCTCGATGAGAGTTCCGGCGACTTTTATAAATAAAAATAATATCTTTCTTATATCCTATATACTTTTATACTTGATTTGATGAAGATTTATTTCTCTAAGCTATTTTTTAAAGAGGAATAATATAGTATATTAATTCATGAAAAAATTGAATGATAATGAGTGAAATTAAAATAGATTGGGAAGGTCATACTAAAAAATATCAAGCAGCCATGGAAGATTTAAATTTCTGTTTGCTAGCTCGTGTCAAATCAATCACTTATCTATCAGGGTGATTCAGAATTGTTTATGGTTAGAATCACATACAATAGTTACCGGTAAAAGAGCAGTGGATTATGTGTAGATTAAAAAGTTGATCTTAAGGAGGTTTACTAACAAATTTTCCTCTTTCATCTCGGGGATATGATTTAGTTTTAATTTTCATTAAAGCAGCACTATTTTCTTTAGCACATCTT
>JAGXNQ010000072.1:6352-12130 GCA_019894955.1 Promethearchaeota archaeon
CTCGGACACCATGAACCAGTGGGTCTTGTTGGTCTTCCCATTATATCATTTGGTCTAGCATACCATATAAAACCACACGTTCCACATTTCCAAGTGTGTATTGCCCTGATTCCTTTATATTCTTTCGATAAGCATTCACCTCCACCTGGTTTTGATGTTGCTAATTCCATCAAATCATCTATTGAATATTTGAAATTATTTTGGGGAAGTGATTCAATTGCACACTTTGGGCACCAAGTACCGCTTTTAGAAGGATAGTCCTTTAGAGCATTTGGTTTTGCCTTCCAAGTATGGTTATGTTTATTGCAATGCCATAAATGGTCTTTACTCATACCACAAAATTGTGGTGATAAAAGCTTCCCATTTTTGGATTCGGCTAATAAACTATATTTTTTGTACAATTTTGCATATTTTTCTTCACTTAATTTTGCCATAAAAATTTAAACAACCTCAAGTCTAATAATCTTCAGAATTGTTTTTATATCAAGTGAGGATGGAGATTTATAGAATATCGTAAAGCTAATAAGGATAAGAACAGGTCTTATAGGGAATGAATCATGGCCAGTAGTTGTACCTTGTAAAGATTGGGGTTCCATGATCTTTGAAGAAAATATGGTTGAAATAGCTGCGGTTGTTTTCAATCGACCTGGACTAGGTGGATTAAGGTTAGAATCTCCAACATTAGTTACAAGTAAAGGAGCCGATGTTCTGCCCAAAACTCCATTTGAAGTAGATTACGTATAAAATTTTAAAAATAAATTATAAAAAAAAAGGGTTAAATTCTTTCTTTACCACAGTGGCGACAGAAATTGGCAGAGGGATCCATTTTCTCTTTACAAAAATTACATATATTTTCTTTAGGGACAATACTTTGTAGATTAACTGATTTAAGAATCGTAGAATTTATCAATTCACTTAAATAGTTCGCACTTTCCCTTCCATTATTCTTGTTAGTAGCCATGGTAATGGAAAATAAATGGTTATCCCTAGTTTCGACAACAATTAAAAAAATCTTTAGGAATTTTGTTGGATATACTTTTTTTATGTTAGCTAAGGGGATTTTAAATCCTTCCTTATAATCATCAACCGAAGCACCAACTCCTGTAAGAGAAATGTTTGATCTCCTAAGTAGAGAAAGAGTATCCTCACTTAATAACACTTTTCCTAATTCCATTTGATATTGCCACTTCTTCTGAACGATAGGGCCTTCACAAAAATATCCATCCGTTGTAAATACTAATGACATGATTATCTTGTATGATTATTGATGGGATTAATATTTGATTTTATTCTAATTTATTCATGTTGTAAATCACTTATATATCATGTGAAGTCCAGTTTTTATCTCCTCTTTTTAAATTGTCAATAAATTTTTAAAGACAAACTCGATAACTACTTTGGTAGTCCCCATTTTATAACGGGGATCGAAATAAAATAATGAATAGTGAAAATCAATGTCTGAATTATTGAAATGTAGAAATTTTATGCTTAAAGAAAAAATGCTCTCCATGACGGATAAAGGAGAAATTTTTAACGCTGATACTAATGAAATCCTCGGTACTTTTCGAGGAAAACTGATTAAAATTGGGAACACATACCGAATTAGAACTCTTGATGAAAATCCCATATTAACAGTCGGAGAGAAGATTATATCATTGCGAAGTTCATATCGATTTTATAAAGGCGGAGAAAAGGATGATAACCAATATTTAGGGATACTTAAAAGGAAATTAGTCTCAATTAAGCCAAGCTATTGGTTTGAGGATCCCAATGAAAATAGAGTATTTGAGATGAAAGGTAATATTTTTACTCTGAAATTTAAAATTATAAAAGACGGTAAGGAAGTCGCAGAAGTTAGCAAAAAATTATGGAAAAGTCTTTTAAGAGGTCATTACGGAGTACAAATGAATCCTGATTTAGATGACGATTCTGCAATGTTAATCTTAGGTATAGTTTTAATGCTCCATCACGAGAAGGAAGAGAATAGATAAACTTTTTTTTATTTTTTTTATTTTTATTGTTATTGGTTTTTTTTAAGATTTAATAAGGAGAAGGGAAAAATGAATATCCCTAAAACACCAGATGAAGAGATTATCAATACATTAAAGAGATTGGTAAAATTCCCCTCAGAGAACCCTCCTGGGTTGACAGAAGATATTGTAAACTTCATAATTTCAGACATTTTAACTGAAAAAAATGGTTTTAGAAATGAAGTCATTACACATGTAAAAAAAGGAGTTGAACTTCACAATTTAGTTAGTAAAATTGGAGTGGGTGATATTAAAATTGTTTTTTCGGGTCATTTTGATGTTGTTCCTTCAGGTACTCACTCTAGTTGGACATTACCCCCTTATTCAGCTGAAATTAAAGATGGTTACCTCCATGGTCGCGGTTCAGCGGATATGAAAGGAGGTTTGGTCAGTTTATTGTATACTTTGAAGAATATTTCAAAAATTCCTGATCTTTTAAAAAAATATACTTTCATATTTGCTGGGACTGCAGATGAAGAGAGTGGCATGACTGGTTCGCTAGAATTAAAAAATAGAGGAATAGTCAATAATGCTTCCTTTATGATTATAGCAGAACCTACAAATATGAAGATTGGTATTGCTGAAAAGGGTCTTTTATGGATTGTTTTAAAAATTAGAGGGAAACCCGCACATGGTTCCACACCACATGAAGGAATTAATGCTATTGAATGTGCGTTAGGTATTGTTCCACAGATACATGGATCTATCGTTCCAATGGAAAATAACATATTAGGCAAATCAACAGTGAATATAGGAACAATTCAAGGAGGTAGTGTGATAAACGTAGTACCGGAACTAGTAAAGTTAGAGTTAGATTTTAGATTAGTTCCGGAAGAAGATCCAGAAAAAATTATTCAAAAATTGAAACAAATTAACTTGGGATCTTGTACTCTTGAACTTGAAAAATTAAAGGATTTACCTGCACTTCAAACAGATGTAACTCATCCTTTTATTAAAAACTTATCAAAATTGGCAAATACTGAACTTATAGGATTACCGTTTGCAACTGATGCAGCTAATCTTATCGATCCTAAACATCCTATTCCTTTTATCATATTTGGTCCAGGAGACCCAAAATTCATCCACGCTCATAATGAACGAGTTAAAATTAAGGATGTATGTGATGCTACTAATTATTTAACACAAGCCCTCATTTCTACCTATTTAAAAGAAAGATAATTCATAATATCATAAGCTTAATACTAATTTTTCAATCCTATCAAAAGCTTCAACTAAAAGACTAAATTCTGTTGCATAGGATATTCTAATTCTATCTTCAGTAAAAGATCCAAAAATATTTCCAGGCACGATAGCAACTCCTTTTTCTCTCATAGCTTTTTCTGCAAATTCAGAGCCGTTGATATTGAAATTTGAGACCGATGGCATTATATAAAATGCTCCTTTAGGTTTGACGACATCAAAATTTAATTCCTTTAGACGTTTATAAACAAATAATCTACGTTTATCAAAACTTTCTAAAATGTTATCAAAAAAATGCTGATCCATTTTTAGAGCTTCTAAAAATCCATATTGAGCAGCATGGTTTGTTCCTGCAGCAGTATATTGATGATATTTTTCCATTAAATCGATTATTTCTTTTTTTGCGACCACATATCCCAATCTAAACCCAGTTGCAGAATATAATTTGGACATTGCATTAATAGTTACTGTTCTATCAAGCATTCCATCAAAAGAAGCAGGGCTTGTATGCTTAATACCATCATATAGGTAATTTTCATATACTTCATCTGATATTAGATAGAGATCATTTTTTTTTACTAATTCAATGATTCTATTCAACTCTTCAGAATTCATTACATGTCCAGTTGGATTGTTAGGAGAATTGATTAAAATTGCTTTTGTTTTTTCAGTAATTGCTCTCTCCAAACTTTCAATATTTGTGCTAAAATCATCATTCCTCTTAATTTCAATTACTTTGACCCCAAAAAATAAAGAAATGTAAAAATATGATATGAAATTGGGAGATGATAAAATGAGTTCATCACCTGGATTGAATAAAGTTGCAAAAGTGAGTGCTAAAGCTTGAGAACCGCCATTGCTTATGATTATATTTTCAGTCCAATCAGATTGAATGTTATTAGATCGTTTTAGCTTTGTTTCTATCTGTTGTAAAAGTTCTGGAATTCCCCTAGTTGGCGCATAACAAGTGATGTTATCTCGTAAGGCTTTAATATTGCCTTCTATTGCAGGATCAGGTGTTGAAAAATCGGGTTGACCAATGCCTAAACTTATAATATCTTTTTTTCCTGCTGCAAGATCCATTAGCTCCCGAATTTTAGATCGTGGGGCCTTTGCTACTTTAATAGACAATTCTTTCATATAAGAAGCACCCTTTTGATGATAATTAAAGGTTATTATATTTTATAAATCTAGAGCTAATGAAACTGCAATGTTTTATCTGATAAGTAAGTGTATTTTTACCATGATTAACTAAAGACAAGAATTAACTCAAAAATCATTGATTCTCAAGAATCTGTTGAACAAGTGTTTTAAAGGCGCTATTTACATTTTCTCCAAATTTAGCACTTGTTTCAATAAATTTGCTAGCTTTAATTTTTTCTGCTAATTGGTTTCCATCACTGGTTTGGATTGCCCTCTCTCCATCTAAATCACTTTTATTTCCAATTAATAAATATACCCCTTCTTTTTTCACATATTTCTTAAAATCATTCAACCATTTCGACTCAATATTCTCAAAAGTGACAGCTCGAGTAATATCATATACCAGTAAAGCACCAACACATCCTTGATAATATAAACTTCTTACAACATTATATTTCTCTTGCCCTGCTAAATCCCATACTATTAATCTGCATGTTGCGTTAAATTCTTCTAAAATTACATCTTTACGGATGATGTTTGCCCCTAACGTTGGTTTATAATCTTCTTGAAACGTATTTTCAACAAACTGATTTATCAATGATGTCTTGCCAACTGCAGCATCTCCAAGAAGCGTAATTTTGAACACATATTCACGTTCTTCATTCAATATCCAATCAGCTTTTAAGATTTTTTAATTTATACAGATAAAATCATAATTTTGTAAAAAATTCTATATAATCTTTTTTTGATTTTTGTTTTTATTAATGTTTCGTCAAATCTCATTTTTATTTCTTTTTTCAAGATTTAAGATCAAGGTGAATGTATTATGAGTTGGATCAAAAACATTTTCTTTTGTTTCACCTGAAGCGACATAATAATCAGAAGTGAGAGACTTTTCTAAGGAATGGATTATGAAACCTCTGAATAAATCGCAAGAAACTCCAATTTCAGAACAAAAGACGCATTTAGATATTCTAATCACATATTTTTTTTCGCTTTTTTCTTTAATTTGGACATCCCAATTAGTTTTTATTAATTTGGTTATATCAGAAATAGTTTCTGTAAAACTTTTGCCATAAGGAAACAAATAAAATGAAAATTTTCTTCCGATTTCGTAAAGTAGCTTATTAGATTCATATAAAAGGCAATTTTGTGCTGTTATTAGCTTTTTAAATGAAAAAAAATCAATCTCTCCTTCTGGATTGACATCTCTCGTATCCTTCAACTCTAATAATTCTGCTTCTCTTAAAATTGACTTCATCCCATCATAATCAAGGGAATCTAAATAAGCTTGCAATAATGCAGTTATAACACTATTTTTTACTGTCCCTTTGTAATCTCCAATTAAGTCAGAATTATCAGTCATGAATCGAAAAAAGTAATACCCATTCTTACTATCTTAAGA
>JAGXNQ010000073.1 GCA_019894955.1 Promethearchaeota archaeon
CCTAACAACTTTAGATGGTAAATATTTTACAGCTTATGCAAATAAAGATGGAATCGTAAAATTCCGTTTACCCGCTCAATCAAATGAAAAATACAATGTGACAATTACAGGTCATAATTTAATTCCGTCTTATTTAAACTTCACTACAATTGAAGATTCTTATCTTCCTGAATTAAGAAATATTGATTGTATGCCCAATAAACCTACAATCAATGATCAAATTCAATTTAATTTTGAAGGATATGATAATCAATCAGGAGTAGAAAGCATCACTGTTCTTCTATCTCAAAAAAATTTCAATAATTTTGAATCTTTTCAAGTTTCAAATGGAGTTATGGAGAATCTTCAAAACTTTACGCTTACATTAAATAAATTAGACCCAGGTGAATATGCGTACGCTATTGCTATCAGAGATTATAGCAACAAAACGCTTTTATATTACGATAATGCCTTTAGATTTAGTATAGCTGCACCTCTAACTAAATATGTTTTAATTATTACATTAATTATGGTAATAGGCCTTGCTGGACTCTTATCATTGACGTATTTCATTAGTTTAAAGAAAACGCGTTTTAAGGAATGAAATTGATAAATGGAGACCATATCTAGTGCGAGTTTAATTATCCCTTTTAAACTTAACCTTTCATGATGATAAACTTTAATTACTAGCTCTTATTATTTCTACATACTCATAACCAAATAAGTAAAGCATTTAATCATAAAATAGCCGAGCTTAGTAAGTGGTTAGAGGTGGTAATTTTAACCACAAAATTTAACCATATTAAAAGTAGCTATACGCTAAAGCGCTGGAAGTTAAACTTGATGGCGTTGAAAATAGTACTTCAATTTCAATTTGTGGGAACTTTCAAGCTGTAAGTTCGCTTACGGTCATGGTCTTCAAGGAAAATACCCGGTCCCATCCGAATGGCTTTTTGACTTCCGAATGGCTCGGGAACCCGGAATCGCTTTTATTAACATGGTTAAAGAAAATCTCCTCTAATTTCAAGGGGAGGAACTTGTTGATCTTGAATTCTGCCATGATCTGTCATCCACTAAATACCCTGTCTCGCTACGATCTGGAATTTTTTGTGGTTAAAGTGCTAATAATTTTCTAATACTGAATTTCCTATTTTAGTGGTAATTTTTTTAAAGTATCAATAATAATTATTCATCATAAAGAAAAATTCTTTATTTTACGAGATGAGTCATGCTAGAAAAGTTTAAAGTAATCCTATTATCTTTTAGAAAATATTGGATTTTAATCGTAGCTTTCATAATATTAATTATATCATTTTATAACCTAATAACTGCTATATGGATAACAGTGATAGTAATTGTTATATATTTAATCACTGATGTACCTTCATTAATTTTTTCAGTAAAATTTAAGAAATTCATTAAAGAGTATAAATCAATTGATGATAAAACCATATCTAAACTATTAAAGAAGCCTCTAAAAAAAATTCAAGATCAAATGTTTTTAATGAGTATTAACCAAAAAAAGAAAGAATGGCTAATAATTTTTCTCAATAAACAATACATCTTTTTCAATGTAAATACTATTGAAGCATTTACAAAATTATATAACGTGGGTTTAGGTGAGAAAGAAATTTTGGAAAAATTAATAAATTTTAAAGTAATGACAAGAGCACAAGTGAAGCTAATTGAAGAAACACTCATTAAAAACAATAGATTAAGCCAAAGAGAAACTTCAGTAAAAGAATATAGAGAAAAACAAAGATTTAATTCATAAACTACTTTTTAAATCTTTATGATAGTACCTTCAACTTCTTTTGGAATACCATTTTCATCTCTAATTAGATGACTGTTTAATTGTACACGAATTGTTTTTCCCGTAGGTAAAAGGATCTCTGCAATAAAATTATGGATTCTTCCATTAGTTAATAATTCTTTATAATAGTCTTTTAGTGTATTTGGGTCTGAGAAAAATTGCGAAGTTGAAGATCCCACTAAAGATTTTGTAAAATTAATACCTAAGATTTTATTTACCGTTTGGTTATGAAAGAGTAATTTTCCCTTAAATTCTCCTTTGTAAAAACCTATATCTAGAGCATATAACATTTTTTTATATTTTTCTTCGGATATTTTCAATTCCCTCGTTCTTTCCTCTACTTTTTGTACAAGAATTTCATTAAGAGATTTTAATTTTTTTTCAGAGGTTTCAAGATTGAGTTCTATCTCCTTTCTTTTAGTTATATCTCTAAAAATTAATATAACTAATTCTGTTTCACCATCTATATCTAATGCCGCGGAATTCGATGTAGCCCACCAATATTGTACATTCTTATCAGTATCGATCAATTTACTTTCATTTTCATGTATAAAACCATCCATAAAAGTTCTACGACCTATACAATTTTCACAAGGTTTATTATTATTTAGGAAAACCTCATAACATTTTTTCCCTAATAAATTATTACCCCTAATATTCTTTGCCGCATTATTTACCCAAATAATATTCATTTCTCTATCGATCAAACATATCATTTCTGTGAGTGAAGATAGGATACCATCTAATAGTTGGTGACTACCTTTCAATGTTTCATTAGACCATTTTCGATCCAGAGCGTTTGCAATTATCTCTGCACAGGTTTTTATTGAAATTGAATTATCTGGATCCCATTTTAACTTCTCTTTAATACTATCAAATACAATAAAACCCCTATTTCCTTTTTTGATATTTAAAGGGAAAGCTAGAAGAGATTTGATTTTTAATTTTTCTAGTTCATTTTTAGTTTGATCAGCAATTTCGGGGAGATCATGCGTGTTTTCTATAAAAATATAACCAAGATTTAGAAATTGCATTCTGATCCATGGAAACTTTGAGGGATCAATGTATTTTAACCCAATTTTAGGAACTTCTACAGAATCATCACATTGAACTTGAGCAAAGAAATCTAAACTTGATATATCATTATAAAGGAGTATGTAAGCTCGAGTAGCATTATATAATAACCCCATATCTTTTAGTGAGGAAAAGATTGCTGAATCTATCTCAGTGTCACTTACAAAACGAGAGGAGATAGTTGATATTATTTGTTCTGTTTTTATTATCTCTTTTAACTGAGTTTCAATTTGTTTTCGCTCTGTGATATCTATTAAAATTGCTTGAATTATAATAGAATCTGTTTTTTTAATTGTAGATAAGAAAGATATCACCCAAGCTATACTTCCATCTTTTTTATAGAACTGAAATTCTTCTGGTTCTAAAGGAACGCCATCATTTGCATTTTTTAATCTCTCTCTTAAGAAGGGTAATATTTCTGAAGAATAAACAGAAAATTCGAGATAGTTTACTCCTAAAAGTTCTTCCTTTTTATAACCATATATTTTTTCTGTAGAACTATTAACCTCAATGATGTTACCTTTAAGATCCAATAATATTATAGAAAACGGGGCTTTCTCAAATAAATCATTGAATTCTATAGAATATTTACTCATAAAAAACACATTTTTTCTTAGGCCATAAATAATTTTGAATTTTAACTATATGAAGCTTTGCCTAGTTAAAAAAAAAGATAGATTATATATCCGAATTTTTTTTTCATTAAAATCACTTATTTATAATCTAATTCGTAATTTAGAATCCTCATAATATATACTTGTTAATTATATCAACATAGCATTAAAAAAGACTCTAATTTAAATTTAATTAAATGTAAAGAGTAAATAATATGTAGTTTTATCGTTTAATTGCATGATGATTTAATTTTCAATAGTTAGATCACATTATCAATGAAAATATCTGAAAAATACAATAAAATATAAAGATCAAATTATATTAGAAATTTAATCATTTGATACTCATACATCACTTCTGTATTGTCTTTGAATCAAATGATAAATTAGTTCCGTAAATAATAATTCCCAGAATGATAATTAATATGAACCAAATGCTTATAATACGGTGAACAACGATTCCTAAAAAATTTATATTGAAAATTCTGACAGCCGGTGAAGGTGGAGTTGGAAAAACGACCTTGCTTCACCGTCTTGTGGAAGGAAAGTTCTCAGCTTCAACTAAGATGACGATTGGTGTAGAATTTTATTTAAAAGAAACAATTATTGATGAACAACAATGTACGCTTCAATTGTGGGATTTTGGGGGTCAACAGCGTTTTAGATTTCTATTAGAAAGCTATGTGTTGGGAGCTAAGGGAGCTCTTTTAATGTTTGATTTGACACGTCCGATGACCTTGGATAATTTGGAACAATGGATAAATATTGTTCGCAAGAGTGATCCAAACCTACCAGTAATTTTCATTGGCACAAAAAGTGACTTAGCTGAAGAAATTATGATTGATGACGAATATGCTGAATCTTTTAAGAATCATTTTAATTTATTTGAGTATCTTCGGATTTCAAGTAAAACTGGTGAAAATGTACAAAAAGCTTTTGAATTATTAATAAGAAAGATTTTGAAAGGTCAAAATTACTAATTTTTAAAAATTAAAATCATAAAAAACGGTTCAATCCATAAAATCCTTAGTATAAATTATTCCTATAATCTTTTATTGAGTTGATTACTTTTTCAGCAATAATTTTAAATGCATTATCAACATTTTCCCCAGTTTTGCTTGATATTTTTATAAAGTCAAAAAAATTATAGTTATTTTTCATATTTTGAATAAAATCCTCATCTAGGGAGAATGATTCTTCTAAATCTGCTTTTGACCCGATCAGTAAAATTGGGATAGTAGGATCTTCAGATCTACAGATTTCAATCCAATTATCAATATTTTCTAATGAAAGAGGTCTAGTTAAATCAAATAAAAAAAGAGCCCCCTTGGTTCCTTTTGCATAATTTTTTAATAGAAAACGGAATCGCTCTTGCCCTCCAAAATCCCAAATCTGCAATAGAATTTTATTATCATCAACTTCCAACTCTTTTATAAAAAACTCGACTCCTATGGTCATGTACGTATTTACCAGGAATTTTCCTTCTATATATCTATGAAGTAAGGTCGTTTTTCCAACTCCACCTTCACCAGTTATAATAATTTTTAATACTTTGACTGTCGACATTTTTTACCAATTATTAGTAGTACATTTTTGAATCAGAGCTTGATCTTCTCGTAGTTCATCAAAAATTTAAAGAATATAGTTATATTGAAATAATTCTATTAAAAAAAACCTTTGTTTTAGCGTTAACTTATAACTAAATATTTTTTTTGTCGCAAGCAAACATTCCTAATATTTGCTTTACTTGCTTCCCTACGTAATTGCGAATCATTTGTCGCTAAAAATATATTAGGATGCTTTTTATTCAACCGCAAGCATTCACTAAGCAAAAACTGATCTGTTGTTTCAGATCCTTGTTTAATCTTATCAATATATATAAGATTGTAATTTTTTTTATTAGATTCAAGATACACTTTAGCAAAGTTTAATTCTCTTCCGAATTTTGAGATTTCATGTAATCTTTTTCTTTTTGATTCTAATTCATCAAAAATTTGTTTATAAATGAGGAAGTAGTTTTTTCCTACTAAGACATAATTTATTTCACTAAGATAATCAATTTTAAATTGAATTGGAAGAAAAAGGAAATTGGCATCGATAACCACTATATTACAGCGCATTTTTAATAAATAATCCTTTATGTTTTTTAATTATAGACGATTTTCTAGAATTTCTGTCATATCTTTTTTATCAAGATTCACGGGATTATTCTTCAATCCTGATTTTTCAACAATTTTACTAATATCATTATGAGAAATCCCATAATTACTTAATTTATCTAAGTTTAAAACCTCAGTCCAATTATAAAGAATTTTAATGAGATTAGAAAGATTTTCATCTAATGATTTTCCCGTGTTGAATGGTTTATTGGAAAGTAGAGCTCCAATATCCGCATATTTTTTCAAGCTTTTCATTCCCTCTGAACTATTTTTTAGTTTTTTTATGTTCATTTTAGTAGCTTCAGCAAGGATAGTTCCACAGACAACGCCATGAGGGATTCTAAATCGGGCACCAATTGGAGAAGCCAATCCGTGTACAACACCTAATCCCGCATTTGCAAGAGTCATTCCTGAAATTAGGGACCCATAAGCCATAGAACTCCTAGTATTGATATCTGAAGATTTATTCGAGCATGCAGGAATTAGCGCATCTTTCATATATTTCATACCGCTATATGCTAATGCATCCGTTATTGGATTTGAATTGGAAGATATATAAGATTCAAGTAATTGAGTGAATGCATCCATCCCACATGCCGCAGTAACAGATGCTGGACATGATTTCATCAATTCAGGATCTATAATCGCCACATCAGGAATTAAATTGTCATGTCGAAGTGATTTTTTATACCCTTCGTTTCCTATTTCACTTATCACCGCGTTTTTTGTTGCTTCACTCCCGGTACCAGATGTTGTTGGAATTGCAATATATGGTATTTTCTGACCATTATGAATCTTATTTCCTACACCCTCAAGGTAGTTTTTAATTGAGTCTTCCTTAAGGATCATAGCTGAAATCGCTTTACCAGCATCGGTAACACTTCCCCCACCAATTCCTACCACTACATCTATACTACTATTGCGATACTTTTGAGCAGCCTCATCCACCAAGCTAGGTGATGGTTCTCCCTTTACATCTATGACATTATAAATAATGTTATTATCTCCGAGAGTCTTCTCAATTTCACCTAATTTACCAGATTTCTTGAGAGAACTAGCACCTACAACAATAAGAACAGAATTTCCGTATTGCGAGATAAGAGAATAAAGATTTGCTAATTTACCAGATCCAAAAATAATATGGGGTATTCTGGCAAAATTGAAAGAAAGGCTCATTTTTATCATCACTCATATTAAATGACTCTATAGGTTATCTAAACATTTGTTACTTATTATAATTTAATTATGAAGGCAAAAAAGTATAGATAATAATACAATAACATTTAAAATAGAATATTGATAATTTCTTTATTATAATGCATTTAGAGAAGGTGATCAGAAATAAAACAAATAAATGAGAATGATTTTGATTACAGGAAGGGAGATTCAGGAGTTAAATACCTAATGAGAGGTCCTAGTATCGACTGGGGAATTATTCTATTAAAACCAGGTGAAGCAATGGCAGAAGTGGATCATGGTCATCGTGAAGTTGATGAAACTTTTTATTTTGTTGAAGGCAGTGGTCAAATGATAGTTAATGGTAAAAATCATGCTGCTCCTCGAGGGAGTGTCTTTTTAATAGAACCAAATGAAATTCACAATATTCAAAATAATTCCAAGGATCAATTAAAAGTATTATTTATCAAAGGAGAGTATAAACCAGAAGATAAATATGAATGCTAATTAATTTGGAACTTCAGTTAGCCAGAAAGATGATAGTACTAGAGCTATTTAGTTATTTAAAACAATCGAGAATGTTTATAAAAGCAAAATTTTATAATTTAGAAATAACTTAGAAACTTAAGCTTTTTTTTGGTATTTTAAAACTTGTAAATTCAAATAAGGAAAGTGAGGAAGAATGGGAGAACAAGAAGATAAGGCACATGATGACTATTTACAACCAATTGAAATAGATGATAAGGATGAGTTAACAACCTTATTCGCTGTTAGAACTACAATCAATCAGGAGAGTAACATACTGAGACAGATTTTTTACCGATTCAAAATTTTAGAAGTAATTCCCGATATCAGAGCTATTCTTGTTTCTCCTCTGCTTCCGGGCTATATTTTCTTCGAGGCTCCCCAGAAACGTGATGTCCAAATTGGTGTACAAGGAATTCCTCACATTAAAGGCAGAATTGTTCAAAATATTAATTTAGCTGAATTAAAACATGTCCTTCTTCCAAGAAGTGTCACTGAATATTTAGAGGAAGGAGATACTGTAGAGATAATTAGCGGTGTTTTTGAAGGTTCTAGAGCTTTAGTAATGAGGATGCCTCACGACACATCCAGTAGCGAAGAAGTGGTGGTACGGCTATTACAAGAAGAAACTCCAATAACCATCAAAATTCATGGTGATTATTTAAAATTAGTTGAAAAGAAGACGCCTAAAGAGGAACCTATTCCTAAGATTCAAGTCACGGCTGAAGATATCATAACTGATTTGGAAAAATCTATTTCTTTTGATGAAGATGAAGAGTATTATGACGACGATTCCATCGAACGTGATGTTGATGAAAAAGCACCCGTGTCTTATGAAGAGGAGGAAGAATTTGAAGATGATGATGAATGGGCTAAGTTTGATGGATTTTAACCACATCTGTTAATATGATTTTGTCATGGAATTTCTAAAAAAATTCATTTAAGAAGAGATATTTGGCTTTAAAGAGGATTTTTATAATTGTATTTTTATTAGAATTGCATAAATTAAGCATTTTCTTTAATTTTTAATCATGATTAAAAATATCTTTATAATGAAATCTACCGGAGAACTGATTTTCTACAAGACATATGAAGATATTTTTAACATTAAATTGACTAGTAGCTTTCTAAGTGCTATTTTCTCTTTTGTAAAGCAAACTTTGAAAACAAAAGAACTCTCAGAAATCGAAGTTGGACCTTTCCGGTTTATATTTGAAATTGAAAAAGCTAATTCAAGTGAATTAATGTTTGCTTTATTTAGCGATAGAACTGATAATCTAGTAGAGCTTAGAAACCAATTAAGAGAAATTAAAAGCCAATTTCTAAATAAATTTGATCTAAATCTTCTCACTGAAAATTTTAATGGAGATATTTCTATTTATCAAGAATTCAAACACGATATTGATGAAATAATGGAAAAAAGTAAGAAATTGGTGTCAGAGGAAATTCAAAAAGATCTTATAGAAGTATTCGAAGAATTACATACATTTTCTTCTTTTGTAATATCCTCAGCTTTATTAACTCAAACAGGGCGAATTATTATTTCATACTTGAGTTCAAATGTACTATCTGAAATTATAAGACTTTTAGAAGGCAGATTCATAATAGGGAATTCCAGAATTCATGAATTGATTTCTCTCGAAGATTATGGTATACTAGCACTTGTTGGTATTGATAATTTCATCTCGGTCATTCAATTTAAGAAAAAAAGCCCATTCGAAACTGTAATGATAATTTCAAAAAAATTTTCAGCTCGCTTGAGAAAATTAATAACTTGAATTGATTCTAAATTAAGAACAAGTTTTTGTAAAAACCATTAGATATACCAAAATTAAAAAGATATTTCTGACTCTTTTTAATAATACTAATAATACTATTTCTCATATCATTTTTAATTGAATTAAAACAACTTAGAGTGTTAAATATGGAAGAAAAGAAAAAAACCAGATACATGACTCAAGCAATTAATGATGAGATTCTTGAAAAATTAAGTCTTAAGAACCGATATACCTTTCTAAATACCAATTTGATGACAGTATTAGCTCCTAATGAATTTAATTTTTTGAAAAAAGCTCAGAAATTTTGCATGAGATTTGAAAAAAAAAATAATGTGACTCACAGTCCTGATGAAGATGTCTATGATTGGATCCCAGAATTTGGGGCAGAGGGTTTTTTAACAAGGGCTCATCCCTTTGAAATGATTGATATCAATTACCCTGAACATGGGGCAACCATCGAATTCATGAGAAATTTAGCGGTAAATTTTTTTGATCCCCAATTTTCTTTAGCAAGTGGTGCCACTGTATTAGCAATTAACCCACTTCATGAACACCATGATAATATCCCTATTAGGTTAGAAGTTTTGAAAAAGTTTGTCACGGGAGTAACTCCCGGTGCAATTCTCATCACCGAACCGGAACGTGGTTCCGATGCGGTCCACATGTTAGCTACTTGTGATGAACAACCTGATGGAAGTTATGTTCTTAATGGTGAAAAGATTTTCAATACTAATGCTCCTAAAGCAAATTATGTCGTTGCTTATGCTACAGCAGAACAGAACAACGGAAATACCATGGCTCAATTTTTAATTGATACTACATGGGATGGATGGAATTGTGAAAGAGTCTACATACCTTACGTTCCAAAAGTTTGGTTAGGTAAAGAGAGATTCGATAATCTTAAAGTTCCAAAAGAATATGTTCTTGGGGGAGTGGGTAAGGGTCGTGAGCACTTGTTTGAAGGATTGGTGCCGGAACGAATCGGAATAGCAATTGATTGCTTAGCCTCAAGTTGGAACGCGGTTTCACATGCCTCAATCTATGTAAATAACAGAAAACAATTTGATCAAGAGATCCTCAAGTTCCAAGGGGTAGGTTTTCTTTTGACTGATCTCTGGGCTAGATTAACAAATGTCACGCTTGGATTATTAATGTTTTGCAAGAGTTATGATGAAAAAGTTGAAAAATTTGGAGGAACAATTCCTCAAAACATTTCTCAGGCAATGGTGGCATCTGCATCCCAGTTCAAGTATCATTGCGCTAAGCTTGCAGCAGAAATTGGTTATGAATGCGCCAACTTGATGGGAGGCGCAGGTTTGTGTGACAATACTTTGATGCAAGATATATTAAATATGTCTAGAATAGCTGAAATTGTGGGAGGAAGTCGCCAGATTCAAACATATATCCTTTCAATGGCCATGAGACAACTTTACAAGATGTCTGGAATATAAGTTTATAATTTATAACTTTTTTTTTTATTTTTAGAAGTATTCATTGATTTTTTGAAAAAATCAAACAGAAGAAACTCATTTAAATGATATTTTGGTGTTAATCTCTATTTTCTTCTCAAAATCGTGGAGTAAACCATAACAAAATTAAAAAGTTAAATCTCATTTTTATAAATATATCAATATCAACCAAATGGTACAAGAAAAATGGAAGAGAAAAAAACTAAATTTATGGATCAAGCAATCAATGATGAAATCCTTGAGAAATTAAGTCTCAAGAACCGATATGCATTTCTAAATACCAATTTGATGACAGTACTCGAACCGAAACAGTTTAATTTTTTAAAATCGGCTGAAAAATTTTGTACTAGATATGAAAAGAAAAATAGCATTACTCACGCATCAGATGAAGAATTTTATCATTGGATTCCTGATTTTGGAAAAGAAGGTTTGATTTCAAGAGCTCATTCATATTCGGAAATTGATTTAAATTTTGAGGATCATGGATTAGCAACTGAATTAATGAGATGTTTAGCACTCAGTTTTTTTGATCCCCAATTTGGAATGGCAGGAGGGGCCACGATTCTTGCAATTAACCCGGTCTTTTATCATCACGAAAATGTTCCAATCAGATTGGAAATTTTGAAGAAGTTTGTCACGGGCGAAACTCCCGGTGCAATTCTCATCACCGAACCGGAACGCGGATCTGATGCCGTACACCAATTAACTACGCTTGAGGAACAAACCGATGGAAGTTATGTCCTTAATGGGGAAAAGATTTATAATACTAACGCTCCTAAAGCAAGGTATGTCGTAGCTTATGCGACTGCTGAAAAAAATAACGGTAACATGATGGCGCAAGTAATCATTGATACTGAATGGGATGGTTGGAAATGCGATAGAGTCTTCATACCTTGGGTAAATAAAGTACATTTAGGTCATGAATATTTTACTAATCTTAGAGTGCCTAAAGATTATATCTTGGGACCCATCGGTAAAGGTCGAGAACACATGTTTGAAGGATTAGTACCAGAAAGAATCGGAATATCTCTTGATGCTCTTTCTCAATCATGGAATGCACTTGCTCATTGTTCGATCTATTCAAACAATAGAAAGCAGTTTGATCAGGAGATCCTCAAGTTTCAAGGGGTTGGATTTAAATTGACAGACATGTGGGCAAGAGTAATGAATGTTACTCAAGGCCTTCTAAGATTTTGTGAAAAATACGATGACATAGAAGAAAAGTTCAGAGGAGAAATCCCAAGGAATATCAGTCAGGCAATGGT
>JAGXNQ010000074.1 GCA_019894955.1 Promethearchaeota archaeon
CCCAATATGTGTCGATTCGATTGTGGGACATTGCAAGCGGAACAAAAGGAAACAATGAGTCCATCCTATAAAGCTCGGATTGGTTATTATATTTCCATTGGTAAAATTGATCCTACAAAACCAGAAAATAAACCATTTATTGATTTGATGTATAAATGTACAAATGAAGAATCCTGCAAAGTATGGTGTCCATTCGATTTTTCTGTAGTTTCTTTGCTTGAAACTGTTAGAGACGATTTAAATGATAAAGGATTAATGCCAGACTACTGTAAACAGCAATTGGACAAATTACATAAAACCAATACTATTGAAGATCATAATATTTATCTCACTTACAAGGAGAAAAGCATTGAAAATATCGAAACTGATGGAAATGATGAGGTATATTATTTCATTGGTTGTGAAACAATGAAATTTCCAGAAGTAGTGAAGGCTAACATTGAAATAATGAAAAAATTGGATATTAAGTTCTCAACCAATTTAGATCAGAGAGTTTGTTGTGGCGGACCAGCATTTAACATTAGAGATTTAGAAACAGCAAAGGAATTCGCTCAGAAAAACAAGGAACTTACTGAAAAAACAGGAGCAAAATTAATCGTGTCTGATTGTCCTGGTTGTGTACTAACACTTACAAAGAGATATGAAAGCGTTGGTATAAACCTTAACACCAAAATCATTCATATTGTAGATTATTTCAAGCAACTCATAAACGATGGTAGATTAAAGCCAACTAAAAAACTCTCTGAAGACTTGTCGAAAGTAACAATTCATGATCCATGTCTCATTGCTCGGAATCTAAATGACACAACTTCCATAAGAACTGTTATTAAAAGTATTCCCGAAATGGAGATTCTTGAACCAATTTACAATAAAGAAAATGTACACTGTTGCGGCTGGTCAGGAACTGCTCATTGGGCAGATAAGGAAATAGCAATAAAAGAAGCTACTAACAGAATCAATGAACTCAAGGAAACAGGATCAAAAGTAATAATCTCAGCGTGTGCATTATGTGAAATGGGATTAGCTTATGGCATTACTAGTGAAGATAAGGAGAAAACTAAAATACTAGATATTTCTGAACTCCTAGTTAAAAGTTTATAAAAAATAAGAATCAGAAAACTTGTTCCTCTAAATTTAAATTTCCTATTTCGAATTTCCTTCCACAATAATTCAGGTGAAATTCTTTTTGAAAACTACCATATATATAGCAAGATGCTTTAAATCCAGTACAATGACAAGGCGAGAGTAATTTAAATTCATGAGATTTTATTCCTTGGATTGTTTTTTTAATATAATCATCGGATCGACCAACTAAATGAGTTCCTCCCAATAAACCGTAAAATTTCTCAAAGTTACTAATCTTCTTTATTTTCTGAATGATATTAATTAATCCCGCATGGGCACACCCAGTAAGAATAATGGGTCCAACTCCTTCAACTTCGGTCCATAGTGACTGATCATCAATAATATTATCATCTATTTTTTTTCCATCAACAATTTTAACTACACTTTCATCCTCATCAAGACTAAAAGCTGTTTCGAAATCACTAATTCTCTCAACCTCTCCCGTTGTCCATAATCCTGGGACAATTTCAACTGGTTTCGAGTTCAAAATTATTTCAGCACCCAGATTTTCGATTTGTGAAATTGTGATTTCTTTTTGAATACCAAGTTCTCTTTTTCTACCATCGTTGGTGATATGAAAACGAGAGCAAAACGCGTCAGGATGCGTGAATAATTTTACACCTCCGGAAGCTTTAACAACTTCTAAAATTGCACTTGAATGATCCCAATGACCATGACTAAGGAAAATTGCATCTATATTTGAAAGGTCAATTTCAAAAGCTTTAGCGTTATGCATAAAGACTTCTTTATTTCCTCCGGCATCAAACAACACATTTTTGTTATCACCATTTGCGTCCTCGATTTCCAAAAAGAATGAGAGCCCCCAAGAGCCCCACCCTTTTCCTCCAACCATATTTTCGACAATTGTATATATATTCAAATTTCTTATGGATCTCATATGTTTCACAATTAGTTTTTTAACTTTAATTAACTAAAAAAGTATTTGTATTAATAATGGGTCTAATTTTATTATTAATTGTATTTATGTTATCAAAAAATTATAAGTGAGATTATATGAGCGATTTAATATGTGTTTTTGATATTGGAACAACTGGAGCTAGAACTATCATTTTAGATATTAATGGAAAGTTAATATCAAAAGCTTATGAAGAATATGCTATTCCTAAGCAACAAGTTGGTATTTCTGAGCAAGATCCAAGAGTATGGTGGGCAGCAACTAAAAATACTTGTAAAAAAGTTGTAGATAGTGGAAAATTTAATCCAACTGATGTTGTTGGAATATCAGCTTCATTTTCTAGAGGGACTGTAACGATTATCGACAAAAATAGTGAAATATTACACCCAGCACTAACTTGGATGGATGAAAGAGAACTTTCAGACTCAAAAGGATTCAATGAAGAATTAGGTTGGCGAAATTCCGTTCGAAAATTATTATGGTTAAAGAAAAATAAACCTGATTTATTTGCCAAAGCAGATAAAATCATATCTCCCGATTCGTATACATATAAGAAACTATGTGGAAAATTGGTTACAGATCCTACAAATGGCATTATGGGAGTTTTAAATATCCGATCATTAAAATGGGATGAAGAAGTTGCTGAAGCATATGAATTACCAATAAATTTATGGCCTGAAATACGTACTCCTGGAGAAATTATTGGCGAATTATCAAGTGAAGCAGCTAGTGAACTTGGATTAAAACCAAACACCCCTATTATTTTAGGAAGTGGTGATCAACAATGTGCAGCTTTAGGTCTTGGAGTTATTGAAAAGGGTCAAGCAAAAGTTACAACAGGAACTGGGACATTTGTAGATTACGTAGTTGATGAACCGATTAGAGCTGTGGGAGATATTCCTATCTTTACCTGGCCTCATCTTATCAAGGGGAAATGGGTATTGGAAGGAGTAATGCCCGGAACTGGAACTATGTTTCAAACTTATGCAAAGAATTTCTCTCAATTACAAATTAAAGAAAGTGAGGCTCTTAGTACAAATGTGTATGATACTTTAACTAGAGAAGCAGAGCAGGCACCCCCAGGAAGTAATGGTTTACTTTTTGTCCCCCTCTATATTTTTAGAAAGGGAACTATACATGGACTTGGGTGGCATCACAATAGATCTCATTTTTCCAGAGCAATAATGGAAAGTGCTGCTTTAGCAGGTCAAATGTATTTAAGTTTGATTGAAGGAATGGTAGGAATTAAAGCAACAGATTTGAAAAGTGATGGTGGAGCTATGAATAGTGGATTATGGGCACAAATTTTTGCGGATGTATTTGATAAGAGAATCTTGATTCCAGAGATTAAAGATGGAGCAGCCATAGGAGCAGGAATCTTAGGATTTTATGGAAGTGGGCAATTTAGTAGTATAAAAGAGGGAATTGATAATATGGTAAAATTTTCTGACGAAAAGCATCCTAATAAGGATAATGTTAAAATCTATAAGAAACTCAATAGAATTTTTATGCCAACTGTCTTAGAATTAAACGATAAAAAACGAGTTACAAAAAACTTATAGCACTTCTTCTTTTTTTTTTGGAGTTATTTTAGCTTCTTCTAAACATCAAAATTAGAAAAATATTTTTGGAATCCCTAATTTCTCAATTTATACTACATAAACGCTTGACAAATACACATGCCTTTTTTTAAGAATAAAGAGGGATATAATCTTTATTATGAGGATATCAATGGAGAAACCAAACATCAAACAGATGGTACTATAATATTATTGCATGGTTTCGCTTCTTCAGCCTCTTTTTTTAAACACCAGATCAGCATGCTAAAAGAAAAATATCGAATCATTGCGTTTGATGCTCTTGGCCATGGAAGAAGTGACCATCCAAAACAGCTTGATTTATCAAAAAACTTAAGATACGATATAATGAGAGATTTAGAGGACTTATTAAGCTTCTTATCTGTAGATGAGACATATGGAATTATTGGTCATTCTCTTGTAGGTGGAATGATTGGTCAATTATTCTGCATAAAACATCCGAGTGATGTTAAATTCCTTATATTGCTAAACTCCGGATATATCATTATTGATAATGTTATTCGTAATATTTTTTATAATCTTCTACCATATTTTATTCGCATGGATTTCTTAAGAGTTGTATCTAACTCTGTAGAAGATATATTGGATAAGGTTCTTCCATATATTTTAACTTCTCTTTCAGACACCTTAAATGGGATGGGAGGTAAAAAGGATGAATTGACGATGATAATTGAAGATCAGATTTTTACAATGATAAATGAAATAAAGGTATATGATCCTTCAAGTATCTTGTGTCCTACATTAATAATTGGTGGCAGATTGGATAATTTTGCCCCAGAACAAATGTCGGAGGTTATGCAGACCAAGATTCCGAATTCTCGATTAGAAATTATCGATATGGCGGGTCACTTCGCACCTGCTCAACGTAAAGATATAATTAATGAGTTAATATGTGATTTTATTAGCAAGCTAAAGTGAGTATAACATAATTTCTTCTTAAAATTAGATTAGAACTTCTAACAATGAAATCTCAAAAAGATGATTCAAATACAAATTTATTATATTTCAAAAGTGAAGTGGAGAAGTTTGTAAATGAACGAAATTGGACGAAATATCATACCCCTAAAAATTTAATTCAAGCTTTAGGAATTGAAGTTTCAGAACTATCAGAAATCTATTTGTTCAAGGATTTAGATATGCAAATGATTAGTGAAAACCTTGCGTTGTTTGAAAATATTTCTGATGAAGTAGCAGATATATTTATTTATCTAATTAGTTTTGTAAACAAATTGAATATAAACCTTACGGATGCTTTCAATAGAAAAATGATAAAAAATAGAAAAAAATATCCCATTGAGGAATTCACCAATGGAGATTATCATAAAAAATGAAAGATTAAATTTACTACATTATTTTTGATTAATAAAATAATCAAGAAATATATATAAAAAATTTTTATTGAATTTCCGATTCATAATAGTATGGTACAAGATAATTTGGATGAAATCATAAGAAACCAATTAGATAAAACTTTAAGTAAGACAGACTTTACTTCTATTGGAGATTTATACCAAGGAAAAGTTCGTGACAATTATATTCAAGATAAAAAAAGAATAATAATTGCTACTGATAGACTATCTGCTTTTGATAGGGTAATTACCACAATCCCTTTTAAAGGACAAATGCTTAACCAATTATCTGCATTTTGGTTCGAAAAAACTAAAAATTTAATTCGAAATCACGTGATTGATGTTCCAGATCCTAATGTTACTGTAGTTCATCAATGCGAACTTATTCCTGTTGAGATGATTGTCAGGCAATATATAACGGGTACAGCATGGCGGAATTATCTTAAAGGGGAAAATACATCTGGTATTGAATTACCTCCAGGATTAAAAAAGAACCAGAAACTTGATGCACCCTTATTAACACCCTCAACTAAAGCAGTATCCGGACATGATATCTATATTTCAAGAAATCAGATTTTAAATGAAAAAATAGTGGATAAAGATATCTATGAACAGATGGAAGAAGCCGCTTTAAAGCTTTTTGAGTTTGGTTCAAAGTATTGTGAGAAGAATGATTTGATTATGGTCGATACAAAGTATGAGTTTGGATTAAAAGATGGAGAATTAATGGTAATCGATGAAATTCATACCCAAGATTCTTCACGATTTTGGATTCTCAATACTTATAATGAATTATTTGGTAAGGAAGAAGAACCTGAAATTCTGGATAAAGAGATGTTTCGGGGATGGTTAATGTCAACATACCCTGGAATTTTCCCAAATATAAAGCCTGATCAAGAAATTCCCCCCATATCAACAGATATCAAAGTAGAGCTATCAAAACGATACATGAAGAGTTTTATGAAAATCACAGGTATAGAATTTAAAGCAGAAGCTTCTGATATAAAAAGAAGAATCGTGCAAAACTTAAAAGAAGCACATTATCTTTAACCAATAACATAAGATTTATATAAGATTTCGATGTAATTTTTTTATTATGTTTAATTTAATTCTCACTTTTACATCATTTTCAATTTTCATTACATGTTTCATTTTAATATTAATTGATTTATTTTCATCAAAAAGAAATGAAAATCAAGAGACTATGCTAAAATTACCTAAATTAAGCGGTTACGCTTTCTTTTTCACTTGTTTAGCGTTATTCATACTTGTTATTGTTGGTTTTAGCTACGTGAACCTTTAGTAGTGTTTAAGGTCATTATAGGTTATTACTTTCTCTCTATATATAATCTATAGATTTTATTTATTAGTTAATAAGAATTATTAAAATTAATAATTGTCTTTCTTTTAATGAATAAAATTATTCGAATATATATTAGAAAATAAGAACTTTACTTATTAGTGAATATATAAATGTTATGGGAAGTAGAAGTCGTTTTAGAGAATAAAAAGGCTGCACGAGACCCCGTTGGAGAAACAATAAAGCGGGATTTGCTTGCAAAAAAAGGGTATGATATGGTAACGAATGTTCGGAGTGGCCAATATTTGAGAATAAATATTGAATCGAACGATGAACAGCAAGCAAAGCAAGTGGTTGAAAAGATGTGTAATGAATTGAGAATATTTAATCCAGTCACGCAAATATTAACAATCCTAAATGTGAAGAAATCATGAACATTAAGATAGCTGTGATTGAATTCCCGGCCTCAAATTGTGACAGAGATGCACTTCACGTATTGAATAATGTGGTAAATATAAAAGCTGATCTAGTATGGCATAATCATTTTAAGGAAAAGGATTACGATGGCGTGATTTTACCCGGTGGATTCTCTTTTGGTGATTATCTAAGAGCAGGAATTATAGCAGCTCATAGTCCGGCCATGGATGAAGCGAGAATAATGCTAGAGGATGGTAGGCCTGTATTGGGAATTTGCAATGGGTTTCAAATATTAACGGAAGCTCAATTTCTCCCTGGAGCATTGCTAAGGAACGAATCGTTGAAATTTGTATGTAAATGGGTAAATTTAAAAATCGAAAATAACAAAACCGCATTCACAAATAAATTGAATAAAGCTGATATTATTGATATTCCAATCGCTCATGGAGAGGGACGCTATTTTACGGATAAATTAAAAGAACTCGTAGATAATGATCAGATCGTTTTCCGCTATACAAATGAAAAAGGAGCTATCACAAGTGATTCTAATCCCAATGGTTCAATGGATAACATTGCAGGTGTATGCAATTTAGAAGGAAATTGCTTGGGTTTAATGCCCCATCCAGAACGCGCATCTGAATCAATTTTGAGCCCAAATGGAACCACACATGGTAAAATAATTTTTGATTCAATGATTGATTTTATTAAAAAGAGGAGTGCATGATGCCAAAAGTAAATACCAGTGGCGACGAATTAGATGTCAATTTAACCGATGATGAAATTGAGCGTATAAAGGATGAGCTCAATCGAGACCCTTCTATTACAGAATGGGGCATGTTTGATGTAATGCTTTCGGAACACTGCTCATACAAATCATCACGTCCAAAATTAAAATTATTTGAGGATGCTGAGAAAAATTATGATTATGTACTTGCAGGTCCAGGCCAAGATGCGGGTGTTATTGATATTGGGGATAATTATGCATTAGCTTTTAGAATCGAATCTCATAATCATCCTTCAGCCATCGAGCCATACCATGGTGCTGCTACGGGAATTGGCGGAATAATTAGAGATATTTTGTGCATGGGAGTAAGACCTATTGCTCTACTAGATCCATTAAGATTTGGTACTTTAACGGACAATCCACATTCTCAATGGCTCTTCAAGTATGTTGTGAAAGGTATTGCAGATTATGGTAATTGTACCGGAATTCCAACAATTGGAGGGGAAGTAGAATTCGATAAAAGCTTTGAAAGTAATTGCTTGGTAAATGTGGCTTGTATCGGTCTGGGAACCATTGAAGATTTCAAGCATGCACCTAGTAGAGCTTATAATCCAAGGGATTATATTATCTTGATGGGTGGCTCCACGGGAAGAGATGGAATTCATGGAGTAACTTTTGCTTCGCGTACATTAACAGACATGTCAGAAGCAGATAGACCAGCCGTACAAATTGGAGATCCTTTCACAAAAAAAATGATTATAGAAGCAACTTTAGAAGCGATTAAAACGGGTCATGTTAGAGGTCTGAAGGATTTAGGCGGAGGTGGATTATCATGTGCACTTAGTGAATTAACTGGAGATGGAGGAACTGGAGCGAGCGTAGATATGGGAAAGATTTTTATCCGAGAACCAGGGATGAATTCATTTGAAGTAATGCTCTCAGAATCCCAAGAAAGAATGGCATTCATCGTGAAACCAGAAGGATTAGAAGATGTGCTGAATGTTTTTAGGAAATTCGAGATGGCACATGCTGTCATTGGAAGGACAGATGATACTCAGGTTCTTAAAGTATATGACGGGGATAACCTTGTTGTAAATTTACCTGCTACAGCTCTTTCAGATGCACCCACCATTCCGCGTAAGGAAAAAAGACCTGATTTTCTTGATGATTTACTTGCTCAAAAAACACCTGAACCTTCTAAAAAATTGGATGAGATCATTTATGATTTGATTGCCTCTGAAAATATTTGCAGTAAAGAATGGGTATATAGACAATATGATCATGAAGTAGGAGTACGTTCAGTTCTGAAATGTGGGGATGGCGATTCAGGAATTCTTCGAATAATTGGAACAAATAAATTTATCTCATCTAGTGTTGGAACAAACTCTAAACACTGTTTCCTTGACCCTTATAATGGTTCTAAAGGGGGCATGATCGAAATTTGCGGAAATGTAATTGCAAATGGAGCAAGACCAAAAGCGATGGTTAATTGTTGTAATTTTGGAAACCCAGAGGCTCCAGAATCTTTTTGGTATTTTGCAGAATCAGTGAAAGGGATGGCAGATTTCTGTCGTGAAATGAAAATCCCAATTGTTGGAGGAAATGTTTCTTTTTATAATGAGGATGAAGTCACTAAAACTGCAATTAAACCTACACCCGTAATAATGATTGTGGGTATTATAGAAGGGGAAGAAAATATCATAACACTACCATTCAAAGATGTGGGTAGTGATGTCTTGCTAATTGGTGAAACAAAACCTGAATTAGGGGGTTCAGAATATCACTCCGTTATTTATGATATGGAAGGAGGAACTCCTCCAAACGTAAATGAAAAAGAGATTAAATTGATATGGGATTTCATCTTCGAACTGTATGAAAATAATCTAGTGAAATCCAACCATGACGTGAATAAGGGAGGGATTATAATTACGATTGCTGAAATGTGTTTTAAAAATAAGATTGGTGTTAAACTTGATCTAAACACGTTTAAAGAAGGAGGCCTAAAAGATGATGAGCTCATTTTCAGTGAATCTGTAGGAAGATTCGTCATGGAAACCTCCAAATCAGATTATGACAAAATCATGGATCTAGGAGGTAAATACAAAATTTCAGTGAAAAAAATTGGAACCACAATAATGGAACCCGAGATTCAAATCAATGGATTAAAAACAAGTAATTTCACACTAAATCTCAAACAAATGAAACATCTCTATGATTCTACAATCCCAAATCTCATGGATAAATAAAGGAATCATCATCCGAATTTAATTTGATGATGAAAATTTAATAAATGAGATCAAATTGTACTTATTTTACCCCCTTTTTACCCAATTTATGTTCGTGAACCTAAAACGAACATTTATATAATAAAATAGTTATTTTCATAAATGTTGCATTCTTTAATTTCATAGGATTATTGAGAAATAAGGTGAAAAATAATTAGAGCACGAGCTTGTATTAAATGTAAGGAATATATAGTTATCCATCCAAATAATCCTATAAATCAATCTAAAATTAACACGTTTGAAAAAATCCACCATCAACATACTCTCATAACAGTTAATCTTGACGAAATTAGAGATGCATATCAGAGTATTAATAATAAGGGTAATAATGGCCAAGAAGAGTTAAATTCTCACGCTTGATCAACTTTGCTTTTTATTTGAGATTTTTAAAAAAATTATAAATATTCTTTCAATAAATTAAAAGAGGGAATAATCATTTCGGGAGATTTTTTTCCATCACTAATATTAAAATACTTTCCTTTTCCCGTCTTCACCAATATCGCTCTTAATCCTACATTAAAAGCACCTTGGATATCAGACTCGTAGTCATCACCTATGACAACGACGTTTTCACGAGGAACATCCAGTAACTCTATAGCTTGTTCAAAATACTCTTTAGAAGGCTTACCAAAAATCTTTGCTTTGGTGCTTGTAGCGCGTGCGATCATTTCTACGAAAGATCCGGTATCAATCACTGGATTACCTTTACGGTCTAAATAGAAAATATTACCTTGAGTTCCTAATAAGGTTGCACCTTGAAGTACATGTTGAAAAGCACGATTCAAGCGATTAACATCCCAATCATCCTGGAAGTCACCAATAATAACAAAATCAGGGGTTTCATTTTCTCCAACGTTATCATATTTTTGAAATTCTCGTGCTACTTCTTGGGTAGTGACCAAAAATATCTTCTTGCGTGGATGTTTAGCTAAAAATTCCTTCAGGGCAATAATCGGACTAAAAATTTCGTCTTCTTTGACATCGAATCCAAAATCCTTAAGAATTCGGCATATTCTTTGTGGTGGTTTACTGTCCGTGTTTGTAAAAAAAAGGATCTTTATTCCCAATTCTTTAATATAGGATACTGTATCAATAGCTCCCTTAATAGCTTCTCCTTTAAAATAAAGAGTACCATCAATGTCACATAGAATTGCTTTGACATCTTTAAAAAATGATCTCATAAATCATGAATTAAAATGGATCACGCTATTTAAGCATTAAGACTTTAAATTTCGAATAATTAAATAAGTGGGAAAAAATAAGAAGTCGATTATGACCAAAACAATGTATGAAATTTTAATAAATCAAGTAGGATTAATCATTACAATTTTCAAATTGAAGTAAATAAAAGTGAATATGTTGATCCGTAAAGATCAGAAAAAGTTGTCAATCATTATTTTGATATTACTTATAAGCACGATTCCAACGAGTATTGTTTTAATAAATGAAAATATTCGTGCTGAGCAGTATCCATCATTAGTTGGAGTTAGAGTAGCAATGTATCACGGGGACGCGGGATTAGGTGCTGCAGACAGTTATATTGCCCTTACTCATATGTTTAGATGGATGGGAGCATCAGTTGACTATATTTATCCAGCTGAAATTAAAAATGGAGGATTAATTTTTTATAAAATGTTAGTACTACCCGGAGGAAGTCCCGAAAATTACGCTTCAGAGCTCGGAGAAAATGGTATGGCAAATATTAGGAGATTTGTGGATTTGGGGGGTGTTTACTTTGGCATTTGTGGAGCGGCTATTTTTGGCATCGATTACTACCTAAATCTTTACAACGGAAACATGTATAATCCTGTTCCAGGAATAATTACTCAATCCCAATTGATTAACATGACTATCAATCGAAATTCCCGAGGTCCTAATCTATCCAACGAACCTGAAATGTATAGTACATTATACTGGACATCTTCTTATTTTGACGATTATGGGGATGATGTAATTCCTATCGCATCATATACACAAAATAATAAGTCAGGAATGATCGCATTTGAAAAAGGGCTTGGTTCCGTGTTTTTA
>JAGXNQ010000075.1 GCA_019894955.1 Promethearchaeota archaeon
GATAATACAGCAATAGGATTGGAGACTAAAAATGGTGATAAATTTCCATTTGATCTAATAATAGCAAGTGGGGGTGCTAAAGAAACCTTCTTGAAATTAATTAACCCTGAAATTTTACCAGATGAATTTCTGGAACATGTCAACAATATTCCTCTAATGGATTCTGTTTTCATGGTTCACATTGGAGTTGATCTTGATATTACACCTCATGTTCCAGATGTATGTACTTATTTTTATGGTACATATGATATAGAAGAAGGAATAGACCGTTGTAAAAAGGGACTCTATCATGAGGGGGCTGATGGATTTGTCATGCATGTTCCAACCTTTCATTCACTTTCAATGGCACCTAAAGATCACCATTCAATTACAATATATACTGTTTGTCCCGATACGTTGAAAGAAGGGAATTGGGAAGAAAAGAAAGAATATTATGCCGATAGATTACTTGATTTTGCAGAAGAACACATCCCAGGTCTTAAGAAACATGTAAAAGAAAAAGTAATCATAACCCCTGCAGATTTCCGAAAAAGGATAAATGTTAATCATCATGCTTTTGGCGGACTTGCTCCAATTATGGGGATGAAAGGGATTCCTCATGAAACTCCCATAAAAAACCTATGGTTTATTGGTGATCAAAGTGAAAGTGGAGGAAGTGTGAGTGCAATAATTCCCGACGTATATAGAACAATGAAAAAAATAGAAAAATCTTTAAATTAAAAAAAATCATAAAAGTAAGTAATAATTTTCACTTAAAAATTAGGAGATATTAAAAATGAAAGAAAAAAAATCAAAACAAGAATATTCATTTGGGAAAGCGTTTAGATACACTTTTGCACAAGTTGCCGATATCATCGCATATCAATCCTTTACCTTCTTAATATTCACATTCTATTTCGCAGTAGTGAAAATCAACATCACTTTAATCTCAATAGCGTTTATCATTTGGGCATTTTGGAATAGCATTAACGATCCACTATTAGGAGCTTTATCGGATAGGACACATACGAAATGGGGTCGTCGATTCCCTTATATCATGGTATCTTTTATTCCACTGGCAGTTGTATGTATCCTACTGTATTTTCCTCCCGTGGCTTTTGGCGTTTCTGATGAAATTATTAACTTTGTTTACTTTTTTATCATTATCATCGTATTTGAGTTTTTTTACACGATGTTTAGTATAAACCAAGTATCTCTCTTTCCAGAAATATTTATATCAATGGAAGATAGAACTAAAGCTAATAATATACGCCAAACTATTGCGATATTCGCATTGATAATTGCGTTTGTGTTACCAACCTTATTTATTCCGGATTTATCAGATGAGACGTATTTACCCGAATATCAAACATTTGGATTGTTGGTAGGAGCAATAATCGTCGTTTTTGGAGTTTTATTTCTCATATTTAGTCCAAGAGAAAGAAAGGAATTCCAAGATAATTATCAAAAAGCACCCAAACTAATAGAATCATTAAAAACTTGTCTTACAAATAAGTCTTTCATGTGGTACATCCCAGCACAGATTGCTAACTGGTTTGTATATGGAATACTTCCTGTAATTATACCACTATACGGCAAGTTTGTTTTAGGCATTGGGGAAGGAGAATCGATTTGGTTATCGCTCTTACTTGGATTCGCATTTATTTCAGCTGCATTATTTGTTAACATTTTATGGAAACCACTTATTCAAAAATTAGGTCCGAGGAAAGCATGGATGCTTTCAAAGGCGATATGGATGGCAACGTTGATCCCATTACTTTTCCTTGGCGAAGGAATGTTAATAATCGCGGTAATAGTGTTTTTCTTTATGGGTATAGGTTTAGCGGGGTCTTTATTAATAGTCGACATAATGCTTGCGGATATTATAGATGAAGATGAACTAAAGACGGGAACGCGGAGAGAAGCAAGTTATTTTGGAGCTAATGCATTGCTTTTACGGCTAGCAACCGTACTTGTCTTTCTAGCGATAGGTCCAGTTTTTATTATCGGTAGTTGGGAAGTTTATGATCCCTTAAACATAACTCCAGAGATCATCTTTGGATTAAAAGCTTTAATCGCGATTTTCCCCTCAATTGCTTTAGTAATTGGGATTTTAGTACTATATAAGTATCCATTACATGGGGAAAAATTGGCACAAGTTAAAGAGCAACTAAATGAAATTCACGCTCAAAAAAGGGCACCAAAGTAATTTAATTCCCTCTTTTTTTTTATTATTTATAGTATTTTGATCACTTTCAAGAACTTAGAGATAATAATAAAAGAATAAAAAGAAATAAAACAATAAAATTAGTTTTTTAAAATATTTTGATTAAAATTCGTACCCGCACTTTTTACAGACGTGTTTTTTCGCGTACATGGGTATATGACCAACGTAACTCAAGACTTTACTTTTATCTTCAATTTGTTTAATATCATGACCTACAGCGCCACACATAGGGCAGGTTACTCTTTCATCACTCACAAAACCACCAGACCCAATTTCAGGAGGTTTCAAATCACTTAATTCAGTTTCAACTTCTTCAATGAGAGATGTTTGGGCTTCAATTAGTTTTTCTTTCTCACCAATAGAACCCGATAAATTATTGATTTCTCCATCCTTTGTCAGCAATAAATCATTCAGTTCTTGCAGTTGGGAGTGAAGATTTGCATTCTCTGATTGAGCAGACTCAAGTTTGCTTTTTAATTCTTGGATTTCATTTGAAAGCTGAGTTGTTTTCTCTTGAGAATCTGACCCAAGACTCATTGCGTTATTTAATTCGCTTTTTAAATCATCCAAATCAGCCGTTAAGTTAGAATTTTTTTCATTTAAAGCACCAACTTCGGTCTCTTTTGCTTGATAGTTTGCTTCCAATTCATTAATTTTTGAAGTTGTTTCATTTAAGCTCGTTTTTAACCCATCCATTTCGGTACTTAGATCAGCAATAAGTTGATCTTTTCTCTCATTATCGGAGTTACTTTCTTCTAGAGCGGATTTAACGGATTCTAGTTCAGTTTTAACATTATCTAAGGTAGATTTAGTTGAATTGTGTTCGTTTGCTTCCTTGTCCAAGGTTTGAGTTGTATTTTGAAGAGTTTTTTGTGTTTCAGAAAGCGTTTTTTTGTTTTCACTAAGTTGTTGTTCGAGATCGTTAACTTTAGCTCTGAGATCCAGCAAGAATCTGCCTTCTACTTTCTGAGCTTTTTCAGGCTTGGTCTCAGCTATGGCCCAGTCTATTGAAATTTTCTCCCACCTTTCCGAATATTATTAGTATGATTCATAGTTTTATTCACCATATTAAATATCATTATTAAGAAATCTATAAGAGAAATAATATTTAATTTTAATGAATTAAAAACGAAAAAGCAAAAAAAATAGAAACCTTAGGTTATTAAACCTAATAAATTAATAATTGAAATTTTTGTAATATTCTTCGTGGGGGTTGTTGTGATCTTCGTTTCGGGCTCGAACGGTTTTTCGGGTGTAATATTCATTGTCTGGAGCTAATTTTTTACATATTTTTTTTATTAGAACTTTAAAAACATAGATTTTAAATGAACTAATAAGATTTTAAAAAAGAGAGTTTGCTAATGATAAATCTACAGGCAAATTTTGAAAAAGTATTACAAAAATTACAGAGCATTTTTAAGAATTCTTTTTATTCAGCACACATTATTGATAGTGACGCCTTACCTATTGCAAATTGTATATCAAATGGAATAACGATTGATCCTGATGAGTTATGTGCAAAAGCTTGCTCGATTTTTTCGGAATTAGATAATTTTGATGATATATTTGTTGGAAAAACGTATAGCACATCATTGATTAAAAATCAAGATTTTATTTATCTTCTTTCACAAATTCCAGCAGATTTACGGCTTTTAATAATTCTAAAAAACAATGAAAATGATTTTACATTGAATAATGTCAATAAAATTTCGAAAGAATTAGGTGGAATGGTAGATAGCATGATCCTCAACGAAAGTGCTTTTTCAGATATTTTATCTGATTTTGATTTTCTTCCAAAAGATAATCTTCATGTTTTGAATTCAGAGGATATACTTATAAGAAAAATCATTACTGAATTGAAAAGCATTTTAATTCCATCCAGTTATAAGACTCGATTTCTCAAGGAATTTCAAACAAATTCTATTAATATTAACAGTAATAACGAAAATTTACGTTTTATTTTAAGAATGGTGAAACTTTTAAAAAACAATTACAATTTTCATCTGAGATAAATCAATCCTCTTTCTTTTCTAAATTTTCATTTCGTTCATATGACGGTATAAAAGATATTTATTAAATGCTGATCATATAATGATATATTAAAGAATAGAGGCATGAAACAAGATATTTATCATGGAAAGCGAGATTTTAGATAAGAATGTTCAATTTATATCTACTTCAGGTGTATATAAAACACCCTTTACACTGATAATAGTATTGCAATTATATGTTGGATTGCTGATTACGATTTTCGCAAATCTATGGTACTGGAATAATTTATATTATTATTTCACGAATCAAATTATATTTCCTTTTCCGATTAATGATTCTTTAATAGAGCGAGTATTTTTTATTTGCCTCATACCATTAAACATTTATGGATGTGTTTTTTTATTCGTTTTTTCAATAATTCTCTTCTCAATTGTCATTTTTAAAATATTAGATAAATTATCTCCACCAAAGGAAGGTAATTTCTTTCGAGATAGTAAGGAATGGAAATATGTACACCGAAAATTCTGGACCGCATATTTTCCCATTTGGTTAGCTAGAGCACTACCTTTACCTTGGGCCGATATTTTTGCTTATAGATTTTTCGGTGTTCGTATAGGTAAAAATGTAGTTTTATATGAAGGATATGTGGATCCTTATTTTATTGAAATAGGTGATTTTACCATGACTTCGTTAAATATATGCATATTTTCTCATTTGATTTATCAAGATAGACTATTTATCCAGAAAGTTAAAATTGGTGATGCTTGTGTGGTTGGTCCACAAACGATTGTAGCTCCTGGAACTCAAATGGACGATAGAGCAATACTAGGTGCAAATAGTTACACCTCGATTGGTCAAAAATTAGAAAGTGACCTCATTCACGTTGGAACTCCGGTTAATATTAAACTACCTTTACAATCTGTTGAAGATTCCCAAGAGAAGGCCACGAAGATTAAAGAAACAACAATCAAAAAGGAGGACTAATACATGTTTCAACCTGCTAGCTTGAAAGGCGATTCTCCTACGCCCATAGATGAGAATGTTAGAAAAAAGTTTATCCCAATATATCTACTAGTAATAATCCTTAGTTTTGTCCCAGTATCAATTTTAGAATATTATATCATTCTCTATTTGTGGCGCACACCATTTTATCTAATGTTCGTGCTTCTTTTTCCTTTAAATTTAATAATCTTGATTTATCTTCTTCAATTTAGTGCTACTTTAATATCATTCCTATTTTTAAAAACCGTAAATTTAATCCATACTCCGAAGGAGGGTATCTTTGAGCGCAATATAAAAGATAAAGAATACTACTTTTGGAATTTAAGAAATATTATTAAAAAATGGCCTTTATATGTTGCTGCATCAAATCCTTTTCCTTGGTTCAAAAACCGATTTACTTTAAGATTCTTTGGTGTAAAAATAGGGAAACACACTTTATGTGATAACACTTGGATCTCTTCGGAATTTGTAAAAATAGGGAAGAATGTCATTTTAGGGATGAATTCAACAATCTTAACTTTTGGTATCGAGCAAGATAAATTTATCCTGAAAAGAATACTTATTGAAGATGGAGCTCTTATTGGTGCCAAATGCGTGCTTCTTCCAGGAACTGTCGTTAAAAAGAAAGCTAAATTAGGAGCTCATTCCTATAGCGAATATGATTTCATTTTAAAGGAAGATGGTCTATACAGAGGGCATCCAGCTAAAATTATAGATTAAAAAATTATTATGACAACAGAAAAGAGTTTACGTTCTCGAAATCCAGAAAAAATCATCCCAAAGAAAAAATTTGTTATAATATCAGATACACATTTTAGCCGTTCTGGTGGCGCTTTTAATTTACATGCTTATAATGTAGGTATTGATCAGATAAATCAGATTGAGGATGTTTCTTTATTTCTTCACTTAGGAGATATCACCCATACAGGGACATTATTAGAATATGAGTTTAGCTTGGAACAATTGGCTAAATTTAATCCCCTTTCTAAGGCACCAATAATGATGCTTATTGGAAATCATGATGCTATGAACGTGGGTTACTTGTTATTTGAAGAAATGATTGGACGACGTCATTATGAATATGAAGATGATGATATATATGTAATTGGAATTGATAGTACTAAACCGGATCTTCCAGGAGGAATAATTCATCATAGTATTATTGATTCTGTTCGTAAAGAATTAGAAAATCCCAAACGTGAAGAAAAATTTAAAGTAGTATGTTTTCATCATCAACTCATCCCCATTCCAAATACAGGTAAAGAACGTTCAGCTATTGATGATTCAGGGGATATGCTTCAAATGCTTTTAGATGCGAAAGCTGATCTTGTTTTAAATGGGCATAGACATACTTCTAATTTGTATACCGTTAGCAGTAGTGAGAAAAATTTGTTTATTTTCAATGCTGGAACGTTTTGTTGTAACAAGACAAGATATCGGGAATTATTTACTTATTCGATAATAGAAATTGATGGGAGAAACGTCAGTTTTCAAATAATACCCGTTTTAGAATCTGATTCCTTGAAACAAATTCATAGAGAAGTCGATTATTATATTCCAATGGAAATTAAAACTAAACAAAATCCACTTTGTAGGATAATACAAATATCAAATTCATTAATTAATGAACAATCAGAAAATGAAATAACGACATTAGATAGGGCCATCGAAGAAATTAATAGGTTTAAAGAGGTAGATTTGATAGTACATGCTGGAAATCTAACTCAAAATAGCTATAAAGAGGAATTCATTATTTCAAAAGATATGTTGAGCCAATTTAAACACCCATACATAGTGGTTCCAGGTCCTAGAGATTCTAGCCCTCCAGCGTGGGATTATTGGGGGCATTATATAGGTGAATTTGATCCTCTATATGATAGTAAGAAACTATATTTTCAAGGGATTAATTCAACAACTCCGGACTCAAAAGAGGGTTTTATAGGCAGAAGGAAGTTAAATGATTTTATTGAAAAAGTACTTTCACTGAGTCATAAAAAAATTTTTGGAGTGTCGTGTTTTCATGGATTAATTCCTACTCCCTCAAGTGTATGGAGAACAGAACTGTTAGACTCAGGAGATGCATTATCACAGTTTGCACGATCACAAATTGATTTAGTATTAAATAGTTCTCCGAGTATTTCATTCAATCTAAAGATTGAAAACACGGTATTTTCAAATGGAGGAAATTTAGAAGGAAGGAGATTTGATGAAGTATTTGTTGAAATAGAAATCTATGAAAAGGGACTTGTGTTGATAAAGGAACATAATTTAAAAACGGGAAAATCTCGAATTATTGGAAATTATCATATTAGCATTTTGGTATAGCCCAAATGAGAATATTTTTTTCATTTGACAAATTACTTATCATAATCATATCTAGAATCAATTAGCATGGAAAAACTTCACTTACTTAAACAATATAATTTAGTTATCATCCGATACTCTGAAATTTGGTTAAAATCTCAAAAAGTTAAGATACGCATGCTAAAAATCTTGATGAATAATATCAAGAACGCCCTTAATCGAAATGAAATTCCTTTCAATAAGTATCAACTAAGTAAAGATTCATCTAGAATTTTCTTTTTCTTCAAAAATAATGATCTGAAGAATGCAATTGATGTATTGAATAAGGTATTTGGGATTTTTTCAATAAGTCCTACCCTAAGAACTTCAAATAAAATTAATAATATTAGCGAAAGAGTTATTGAGATTGCTAAAGAAATATTACAGAAAGGAGATACATTTGCATTAAGAGTAAGAAGGTCTGGTAATCATGATTATACATCTATTGATGTTGCTCGAATCATCGGAAAAAAAATAATTGAAGAATTATCCGAGTATGAATTGAAAGTTAATTTATCAAACCCTAAGAAGAAAATTTTTATTGAAATTCGCGATGATTTCTCATATGTTTTTTCTCAAATCATAAACACTCCATGGGTAGGACTCCCAATTGAATCACAAAAAAAAATGTTTGTCATGGATGTTGGTAGAATATATGATTTGATTGCAGGCTTCATGTTGATGAAACGAGGGAGTAACATCTATCCAATCTTATTTGACATGGTAAACAATCAAGAAAATAATAATAAATGGGAATCTAATTGGAGAGAAATGTTACAATATACACCTTATTCTAATTTCACACTAATCAAAATTAATTTGTTACAAATATTAGAAAAGATAATCCCCCAAATTAATAACCTTGAACTAATCTGTGGAATTTGTCGCTTAACTCGATTTAAATTAATTGGAAATTTGAAATCCAAGCTCGAAGCAAAACGTTATGAGAGAATCAGAGCATTTACTGATGGTCTTACTCTAACAAATGCCTCATTTTGTGATGATAATGTTGATTTAGAATCAATTGCGTTAAGTTATTTATTTTCTTATTATCCGATTTTCACCTCATTAATTGGGTTCAATGCTGAAGAAATAAACAATTTAAAGGAAAAAATATCTGGAAATTTGAAAACTTTTGATTATTGTAAATTAAAACCGCAAAATCAAAATTACGATCAGGAAGAGATTCTGAAGGTCTTTAATGATTTAGATATTGATCCATTAATTGAGGAAGCTTTGGAAAGCATGACTAAAATAAATATTTCCTCATCTTGATCTAAATAAACTGAGAAGTTTTAAAGAGATTAGACATTCTAATCCATATTAAATCTCACATAAAGAAAATGGTTAAAATAGAATTAAACTTACTGAATATTTTTGCTCTTAGAACTAATAAAAGCAAGATTGAATATGAAGGAAGAACAGTCGGCGACATTATAACTCAATTTTTAGATGATTATCGAGATAGTCTTGATGAGAGCATATTGAGTAAAAATAAGAAGAAATTAAATCCTATAATGATTGTCTTACTAAATGGAAGAAATATAACTTATCTAAAGAATTATAAGACCAAATTGAAAGAAGGTGATAAGCTCTATTTATCCTTTCCAATCTCTGGAGGATAAAAATAATATCTATCTTCTTAAAAAATCAGAAAAATACGAGTTTTTTCAATCATTTTCAAATTTATCTTTGTTCAAAAGATTTTACGACAAAATTTATAAATCCTAAGAATGATGAATAATGTATAGAAGAACATCAACCACCACTATAAGAAAATGCGAAAATTGGGATTTTTAGGCTTAGATAATGCGGGTAAAACCAGTATAATCACTGCTATAACTAAACGGTTTGGTTTTGAGGAAGAAGTAATTAAAATGATGCCTACTAGAAGAATAGCTCGCGATGCTTTTAAATTCTTAGGTATTGAATTTATACGTATGGATTTTGGTGGTCAAACTCAATATAGAGAAGAATATTTAAAAAATCCAACAAGACACCTTTCAGGCATAGATCTCATATATTATGTAATTGATGCTCAGGATTATGATCGCTATGTACAAACTATAGATTATTTGGATGAAATTTTACTTCATCTTAAAGAAGAACAAGAATATCCCCCAATGTGTATTTTATTCCATAAATTTGATCCCGAAATTAATAGAGACTTAGAACTTAATCAGCGTACTTTAACGATAAAACAAGCTTTGATGAGATATAGTACCGATTTTGATATATTTTTCTTTGAAACCTCAATATATGATATAAAATCGATCATGGATGCTTTTTCAAGTGGATTATCATTATTGTTTGAAAAAATGGAAATGGTTTCTCAATTATTTGCTGAAATAAGTAAAAACTATAACTCTGTCTTGATAGCTTTATTTGATTCAAGAGGCTTCACAATTGGAGAATATTATCGCCCCCATTTACAATTACATGAAAAAGTGCGAATATATAAAAAATATCTCGAAGCACAGAAAAAAATATTATCTGAAAATCGTACATTATATGAATTTTCAGATAAGTATGAAAATGGTGAAAGATATTCTGGGTTAGTTGAGGTTCTCAAATTTGGAAATTTAGAATTTTACTTGCTCTTTGTTGTAGAAGAAGATATAGAAAATCTTGAAAGAACTGTAGAAATTTTAAACAAAATAGAGTCTGCAAAACCTCAAATGGAAAATATTATATTCCAAATTATACAATAATATCAGTTGTTAATTTCTGATTTTTCGATTTGTTTAATAAATTCATCAATTTCTGTTTTTGATAGTGTTGTTTGCTTAGTTATCTTATATAAAGAAATTATAGTTCCAAATTTCATTGACTCTTTTAAAATATATTCAAACTCTTTAATTCGTTCTTTTTTCGTATATTCTTGAAAGTGAAATCTATCATTTACTAACTCATAAATTTTTGATAAAAACCCTGCAGCATAAGAATCACCAGCTCCAGTTAAATCAATTACATCTTTTACTTTAAAACTTGGATGATGAATTTGAAAATTATCAGTAAAGGTATAAGATCCATTTTCTCCAGCAGTATAAACTCTTACTTTTGCAAGTTGGCTTAACTTCTCATCAATTATATCTAAACTAAGATTCTCCCCTAAGATAACTTTAGCATCATTAAGATTAAGAAAAAAAATATCTTTTGTTTCTCCAATTAAGTTTGATAATTGATCAAGAGACTGAATATTCTGTGCTTCTATTGTGAATGCAGTAATTAACCCTAAAGATTCGCCCATTTCGAATAATTCTTTGAATTTAGATGAAATTGGTGTAGTAAATATTATCTTAGCATTTTCAAATGCTTCTTCAGTAATGTTTACGCCTTCAAAATTCATCTTTTGTTTTAAATTAGGAGCTATATAGATTTTGGTTGTAAATTTTGACTTAATTATTGTACTGATAGGGGTAGAGGCATCTTGTTGAATAATATAGTCTGTATTGATACCATTTGATTTGAGTTCTGAAATCATCCAACCACAATCTCGACCTATTACTGAGATTAATCTCGTAGGAATTTCCAATCGAGAGATATAATCTGCAGAATTATTGCCATTCCCTCCTCTTTTGATATAACTTTGAGCTTCAATCTTCTTGGGGATTTCACTAAATGCTTGCGTTATTAATCTATGGACAATTCCAGAATTCAAATCATCAGGATTATGATGGATAAAATTAAGTATCTTAGTTGTGATTTTTTCAACTAATTTATCATAAAAATCACTTTCATAATAAAGATCTTGATGCAATTCTCCCAACACAATAAATTCTTTAGTCATTATAATATCACACAGAATGGTGGAAGATTGAACGCAGATGGAGGGATTCGAACCCCCGAGCGTTTTCACGCACCAGCTTTCTCAGTCATTCTCCATGAATTCGAAGCTAGCGTCTTACCAACTAGGCTACATCTGCATCTAGATAAATTCTTCAATTAGGTATAGTTTAGTTGAATATAAATTTTTTTCTAAATCAATTATTACTTTTATAATATCAAAAGTAATTTATGAAGTAGGAACATAAATTTTTAATTTAAGCGAAGGATCAAAAAGTTTGATTACATCTTGTTGTTCCATTTGTTTAAGTAAGAGCTTTACTGTAGAAATTCTAATATCATACTTTAGTGCTATATCTGAAGCC
>JAGXNQ010000076.1 GCA_019894955.1 Promethearchaeota archaeon
CTTCAGACATGCTCGGTTGAAATATAGGGGCATCAAATTCATAATAGCCATGACTTCTAAAGAATTCATGAATAGCTCCAACAATTGTGTGTCGGATTTTAAAAACGGCATTTAACTTTCGTGATCTTATCCAAAGATGTCTATTATCATACAGTAGTTCAGGAGATTGATGTTCCGTAATTGGAAACGCCTCTGAAATTTGTACTATTTTAAGATCAGTTACCGAAACTTCATAACCCGTTGGAGCTCTTTCATCCTCTTTTAACACACCTGAAATTTTAACTGAGGATTCAATAGTCAGTTTTGTAGCTTCATCAAAGAGATCTGGGACATTGCTTTTTGAAATTACACATTGAATAATGTTAGATTCATCTCTCAAATTTATGAAGACAAATTTATTTGATGATCTATGTCGATAAATCCATCCCCTTAAATTAACTTTACCAGACGCCTTTTTCAAGGCTTCATCAATCGTAATATACTCTGATCCTTGCATTTTCATCAATTAGAATATCAGATAATTTATATAAATAACAGTTTTTAATAACTGCTTGTATAGAATAGCCCATAAAATAATAAATTTGTGTTCTTTTAATCAGCAATTAAGGAGCAAAATTATCTACAGAAACTATTATAAAACATTTAGTAATAGAAATAAATTATTTATAGCACTAAGTCCATCATTAACCAATATTTACGTAATTAATGGTTTATATTCATATTTTTAGCTTCCACGATTTTTTTGATTCGTTTAGTTACAATTTCGGTTAGTTTTTTCACTGTATCATCACGGTTAATATTTTCAATGATTGGAACTCCCACTATTTTTGCTTGCTCTTTTAAATATTCTTGAATTATCCTGATTTGTTCGAAATTTTCGTAATACTTGTTAATAGGGCTCCTCATAGAAACATGATATGCCCGCAGTGAGAATCTATTCTTGTGTTGTTTTTCGTTTGATAAATTTAACATCACAAAAACTATATTTGGATGTTTTAAAATGTCATAGGATAGGAATTCAGGGGACAAGTGAACGCCCTCGATGATCATATTAGTTCCTTCATAAAGAGCTCTTTTGATCAGAGCTTCAACACCTACTATCACAATCTTGACTTGTTCACTATACCCTAAAATGGTGGAGTTAAATCTTGATGATCTATAATGCTTCGAGAATTTACCCGCTTCATAAGAACTCTGGTGTAATTCAGGTATTAAATCATTACTTAATACTTTTCTCATTATTTCCCTTATTGAATCAGTCCCAATCATACTACGAAAGTCTAATCGATGGGCTAGGGATAGAGCAACTGTTGATTTTCCAATTCCCGTAGTTCCACTAATTAAGATAATAATAGGTTGTTCCAATTTAGTAATTTTCTTAAAAACAAGAAAATTTTCTGCGTATTGTGCACCTTTTTTATCTGCTAAAATCTTAGAAATTTTTTTATCCATTTCCTCCTTTGATATCTCTTGTATATTCATTTTCAGTAAGTCACTTTGTATCTCCTCGGCAATATCACGTGCTTCGAGAAACGATATTCCTGTTTTTAGTAAACTATTAGCAATTAATCCTTTAGAGAATATTATTGAATAATCTTCGTCAATGATTAAAATTTTATCCATTATTTTAGACCTCTAAATCATTATTATTAGAGTAATTATTGTATTTTAAAATAGATGATGTTAAATCAACATTTCTAGGATTTTTATTAGTACTCTTTCAAGAGAAGCTTCTTTTAAGATAAAAATTATAAGAATAAATTGGAATATCAGAAAAATTTTAAAAATTTATTAATCACAAAATTAATTACTATTATTCAAGACTTCATAAATTCAATTATACAATGAATATTGCTGCTGCGATGGCACAAGCCCACTCATTTTCTTCTCTAACAGTAGCAGATTCAGTAATATTTTTGGTTTCAACTATTTTGCCTCCCATTTTAAAGACTTCCCGCTTTTCATCGTAGTTAGCATCGGGATCAAATTCTATACCCAGTGTTGTAGCTAACATTTCTGCTGCTAAATCTTCAGCGATATCCCCTGTCTTTTCGGGTTTCATTCCGAAAGTATGATGTTCACTTAAATATCCATATTGACCTTTATCAGCCGGTTTTGCTACTCCTATAGCCGCAGAAATCAAGCGATTAAATTCATTAGATTCTGCTCTAGCTATTACCGCATACACAACCTGTCCAGGGCGGAATTGTTTTAAACCATCTTCCCTAGTTATTTCAATACAATATGGCGGAAAAATTGACGAAACACTAACTAAATTGAATTTTTCAATTCCCGCATCTCTAAGGGCTAATTCAAAAGCTGCTAACTTAGATTTATGAAATCCTTTTCCTTTTACAAAGAATACCTTTTTTGGAACAAGTGACATGTTTCAATATAAAATCTATTATATATATTACTTATAATAAAAAAGATATAATTAATATTTAAATTTTTTTGAAATTTATAGATTTACTTAGAAACCTCTTTTCTAAAGTCTTACTATAACACCTATTTATAAAGAGATTTATAAAATTTTAATATTTCATAAAATATTATTAATTTTTTAGAGCAAAATCAAAAAAAAATCATTTAGGAAGTCGAATGTTCCTATAGACAAAGTTCTATGAATGTATTAAATAGTATGAGTAATTAAATAAATTAGAAAAAAAAAATCCAATAGAACATATCGATTTATTTAATAAATCTAGATTGTTAATCCATATTATGGATAAACCTCATGCAGAAGACTACTTAAGTCAAAAAATAACGCCATTTAATGTAAATAAAGTGAAAAATATAGATGATCTTCTGAGTGCACTTAAATATTGTGGATTTCAAGGAAGAAACCTGGGGAAAGCTTTAGATATTCTTTATAAAATGGTTAGCAATCCAGATATTTTAACAGTGTTAACATTAAGTGGTGCTATGGTTCCAGCAGGGATGGGAGATTTAATATCCGCATTGATGGACCATAAATTAATTGATGTTTTAGTTACTACAGGAGCAAATGTCTCACACGATTTGGTAGATGCATCAACTAATGTAGGTCATTATATCGGAAATGTTAATATGGATGATAATGAGTTGTATAAATTGAGAATTAATAGAATTTATGATACATTACTCCCCGAGAGAAATTATAAAATAGCTGAAGATACATTATTAGAGATAATTCATGAAATTTTTGATACTAAAGAAATAGACATTTTGCCATCAGATTTATTAGCAAAAGTTGGTGCTAAATTAAATAAAAGAAGTATTTTAGCTATAGCTTCTAAAAATAACATTCCTATATTTGTTCCGGCATTCACTGATTCTGAGTTTGCATTAAACTTAATTAAATATTCCATAAAAGAAGACTATAAGTTTAATTTTGATATCCTTGGAGATGTGTTAAAATTTGCAGATATTATAAGAAATTCCCAAGAATATGGTACTTTAATAGTCGGAGGTGGTGTTCCAAGAAATTGGGCTCAACAAGTATTTCCTTTACTTGATCAAATTGAAAATGTTGAGAATATGGGATACAATTATTCTGTTAGAATACATACTGCCACTGAATATGATGGGGGTCTTTCAGGATGTACTATCTCTGAATCAAAAAGTTGGGGAAAGTATTCTTTAGAATCAAAATATGTAAGTGTATGGTGTGATGCAACCATAGCATTACCAATATTAATTACAGGCTTATTACAAAGATTGAAGATAATCTAAATTTAACCTCTAACGAAATTTCATTAAAAAACTTTACATTTTGAGTGAAGTCTTTAATTAGATCAAAAAAACAATTATTTTTTAAAAAAAATATGCAAATTTGGAATCTAGACAGATTCTAATGGTAAAATTTTAGTATTAAAAATCTTCGAATTCATCGTCTTCATCAGATTCTTCCAAATCTTCATCATCTTCATCTAAATCTTCCCAATCTTCATCATCTTCATCATCTTTAATTTCAGTATCCATCTCAAGATCCTCCAATTTTGTTATTTTTTAATTGAGATTAAAAATCATGTGTGATAATAATTATGAGAAAAACCAATAAGATATATAAAGATTATCAAATCAAAAGATAGTAATTCTGTTCTATTAAATTAATGTTGGGAAAATAAAGTTTAAAAATGGTTAAAAAATTAGAAAGCTCGTCTTTTTCTTGTCTTTAATTAAAAATTAGCAATCGAACTTTATTATACATAATATTATGTTCAGAATTGAGATATTTTTTTATTAGAAAATTACTCTACTAAGCATATAGAGAAATTTGGATTACATTTGAGATTCTTCTTCTTTTCTCAAAAGGTACCTAGAAAATATGTTCATGTAAAGACATTCTTCTGGAGCCATTTCTGGTGTTAGTACGGGATTATCAGTAAACTCAACTTTTGCGCCCCTTATCACTACAACAGGAGTCTGCTGATTTGCTTCACTCAAAAGAAATTGAGCAGCACTAGCAAGATCATCAGCAATAGCTCTCATTGTAATTTCTAAAGGTCTATTGAATAGATCTGGTGCTCCTCGGAGGTCTTCAATCGGTTCAAATCCTGCAGTCGCAATTGCAATCCCAATTGTTCCTTTTCTTAAAGGTTGCACTCTCGAATCAGAGATGATTAATCCAAGGTTTTTCAAATTAAATGTTTCTCTTAAGTTTTCCCGGTAATCCCTTACCGTTTCTTTAAGATTTTCGGGTAAAAGCACTACCTTATTTGGACCCGCATTAGATTGATCGATTCCTGAATTTGCAATCAGAAAATCATTGACCTTAGTTAAAATAACGTGAGTCATTCCCCCAAGTATCATTGATGCCTCTTTGATGATTAATTCGACATAACGCGGATCCATGTCATACTTATTTGCTAAATCTTTTGCTTGTGAAGAAATATCGTTTATCTCATCTAAATTAACAACTCTCCCTTGAGATGTTGCGATTACCTTTTCAGCAATAACTACAATATCTCCCTCTTCAAGTGAAGTTAAATTCTCTTTTATGGTTTTAACTAGGATTTCAGATAATGGATCCCACTTTTTAATCAAAGGTAATTTTAAAGAAATCAGCTCCATGGTAAGTAAAAAAATTAAACTTATTTGATATACTTTTTTTTCTTTTACTGAGAAAAATGGAAAAAATACACGTGAAACTATACGATTTTTTAGACATTGGTGATGCTTTTCCAACAATCATCATGGGAGTATTGAATTTAAGCCCAGAATCCTTCTATAAAGGCTCGGTATATGATGACTTGATATTGTTAGAAAAAACTGCTTTACAAATGGTTCATAATGGGGCAAAAATGTTGGATTTAGGTGCTCGTTCTACCGCCCCATGGTCAAAGAAGATTAGCATAAAAGAAGAACTTGAACGAATAATCCCCTCAATGGAGTTAACATGTAAAATTATCCCCAATGATGTTATAATTTCTGTTGATACACAATACCGGGAAATCGCTCAACAATCGCTTGATATAGCTTTAAAATACAAAAAAAAAATTATAATCAATGATGTGAGTTGCCTAAAAACTGATCCAGAATTACTAGATTTCATAGTTGAAAATGAGATTCCTGTCATTTTAATGACCTCTAAATCTGTTCCGGGGGATTTACTTACTATCGAAGAAATCATTAAAGAATCTAAAAAGACGATTGAATTACTGAGCTCTAAGGGTTATGATAATAATAAGATAATATTAGATCCCGGAATTGGTCATTGGATTGAGGAAAAAACGCATGAATATGATATGAAGATAATAGGAAACTTAGAAAAACTTCACTCCCTTAAACAACCAATCTTAGTTGCAATTTCCAGGAAATCTTTTATCGGAACTACTTTAAATATTCCAGAACCCGAAAAACGACTTAATGGAACTCTTTCAGCAACTGCCATAGCAGTTTTTAAAGGAGCACACATAATTCGGACTCATGACGTAAATAATCAACTATCAGAAATCGTGAAAATGGCGGAATCAATCAGAAGGAGTATTTAAGATTCAAGAAATTCAATTTCACAAAACCAAAATTATTCAATCAATTTTAGAGTCTTAAAAACCTTTTATTCTAGCTGATAGTAGTGCATTTTTCACAATTGTATTATCCTAATTTTAGAAGTGATTTATATAAAGATAGGACTATTAATATGGGGTAAATCTTGAGCTATAAAATGGTTTCACTCATCAATTTTTAAGTAAATATAAAACTAAATTTCCGATTCACTAAATAAAAATACAGCGAAATTTACGTTTGTTTTTTAGATACTTGGAAACATCCAAAAATACTTTTGAGTTTTCATTAATTTCATTAATTTGTTCTTTATTACAAGCGTCGAAAAAATGTACCAACATTTAAAAAAACGTAATGATATACATTATATGTAAATTGATAAATTATCAAGTTAATTCATTTAAGAATTGATGAATTTACGCTTACAAAATTACACGATCCGATTCGATTTTTTATGGTTGATAATAACACTTATGATGCCGATGATATTACTGTTCTAAAAGGTTTGGACGGGGTCCGTCGCAGACCAGCAATGTATATCGGCGATCAAGGTAAAAAAGGGCTTCACCATCTTGTATTTGAGGTGTTAGACAACTCAGTTGATGAAGCTATAGGTAGTTATGCAAATGAGATTAAAGTCACTCTTTATAAAGATAATTCTGTTCAAGTTTATGATAATGGTAGAGGAATTCCTATTGACATTCATCCTGAATTTAATAGACCTGCTTTAGAAGTTATTATGGAGCATCTGCATGCTGGAGGAAAATTCGATAATAAGAGCTATAAGATTTCAGGCGGGTTACATGGTGTAGGGTTGTCCGTTGTTAACGCTTTGGCAGAATGGTTAGATGTAGAGATATATAGGGATGGATCTATCTATAGACAGAGATTTTCTCGAGGAAAAAAAATATCAGATCCTGAAATTACTGCCACTGATGATAAAAGAACTTCTACTAGAATTACATTTTATCCTGATAAAGAGATTTTTGATTTTGATGGAACTGAAAGGATATTTACACCTTCTCTCATAAGTAATCGGATGCGCGAACTAGCATTCTTAACTCCACAAGCTAGATTTGAATTGCATGATAAAGTTACTGATATTAAGGAGGAATTCTTTTTTGAGGGAGGAATTCAGGAATTTATTGCTTATCTTAATAAAGATAAACAACCTTTACATGACGATATTATTTATTTTAGTGATTCAGCTAAAGATCCAGATGGGGCTGTTATCTATTGTGATGTAGCAATGCAGTATAATCAAGGGTATCAATCTAATATACTATCCTATGCAAATACAATAAATACATTGGAAGGAGGAGTTCATCTCACCGCTTTTAAAGCTGCTTTAACTCGTACTTATAATTCATATATCGACAATTTTATGGAAAAGAAATATAAGGAACATTTACTTAGCGGATCTGATTCACGAGAGGGTTTATCAGCCGTAATTTCTATTAAACTTCCTGATCCGCAATTTGAAAGTCAAACAAAAATAAAATTAGGAAACCCTGAAATACGCCAAATTGTTGGACAGATTATAAGTGACAGATTAACCCAATATTTAGAGGAGAATCCTAAAGCCGCTAAAACAATTATTCTGAAATCTATTAATGCTAAATTAGCTCGTGAAGCCGCTCAGAAAGCACGACAATTAATTCGGAGGAAATCAGTCTTAGATGGTGCTCGAATGCCTGGAAAACTTGCAGATTGTTCTTCGAATGATCCAAGAGTAGCTGAAATTTTCATAGTAGAAGGTAATTCTGCAGGGGGATCTGCAAAACAAGGTCGGGATAGAACTTATCAAGCAATCCTTCCTCTAAGGGGTAAAATTCTAAACGTGGAGAAATCTCGCTTAGATAAAATTCTGCAAAATACTGAGATACAATCACTCATTAAGGCATTAGGGGTGGGTTTTAAAGAAGATTTAGAAGCAAATGGCGAAGAAAATGGAGATAGTGAAGAGAATGGAGATATCGAAAATACTTTCGACTTAAGTAAATTAAGATATCATAAAGTTATAATTATGTGCGACGCTGACGTTGATGGCTATCACATAGAAACGCTTTTACTTACATTTTTCTTCCGCTACATGCGACCCTTAATAGATGAAGGCCATTTATACATTGCTGTTCCTCCACTATATAAAGTATCCTATAAGAAGACAAAGGAATATGTCCTTTCTGAAAAAGAAAAGGAAGACCTTACTAAGGATATAATATCCAAATATAAACTAAAAAATGCCGATTCAATTAAAACACAACGCTATAAAGGTCTTGGTGAGATGAATCCTGAAGAGCTTTATGATACAACAATGAACATTAATACTCGAAAGCTCAAGAAGATAATATATGAAGATTATATTGAGAGTGATTTGATATTTACAAAGTTAATGGGCAAAGAAGTTAAAGCCCGAAAGAAATTCATTATTAGTCATTTTGATGAAGTAAAGCTATTAGATATCTAATTTTATGGATAAAATTTATTGAAAAGAGGATTTAAATTGACTTCCGAACAAATTGAAGATACAATATTAAAAGACCGCTTACAATCCAGCTATATAGATTATGCAATGTCTACCATAATTGGTAGAGCGATTCCCGATGTTCGTGATGGGCTGAAGCCCGTTCATAGAAGGATTATTTATGCAATGATGACAAATAATTGGTTCTACAATGGTCCACACGTAAAGTGCGCTAAAATCGTTGGAGAAACACTGGGAAATTTTCATCCTCACGGTGATATGGCAGTTTATAATTCTTTAGTGAGAATGGGGCAAGATTTTTCATTACGATATCCTCTCATCCATCCTCAAGGAAATTTTGGATCTATTGATGGAGATCCTCCTGCAGCATATCGTTATACTGAAGCACGTCTTTCCTTAATTTCAAACGAAGTAATCGAAGATATTGATAAAGATACTGTTGATTTTATTCCCAATTTCGACGGTACTACAAGAGAACCTGTCTACATGCCTTCCAAACTTCCAAATATTTTATTAAATGGAACTAAAGGTATCGCAGTAGGAATGGCAACATCCATGCCACCTCATAACTTAAGAGAAGTCTGCGATGGTATTGTTGCGACAATTGATGATCCAGAGATTTCAATTGAAGAATTAATACAATTTATCAAAGGTCCAGATTTCCCTACAGGAGGAATTATTCACGGTACAAGTGGCATCTATAATGCTTATACTACCGGAATAGGAGCTCTTTCCCTTAGTGGCAGAATTGAAACTGAAATAAAAGGAAAAAATACGAGTTTAATTATCACTGAAATTCCATATTTAGTTAATAAAACCACATTGATAGAATCCATCGCCAAATTGATTAAAGATGGTGTTTTAAAGGATGTAAGAGATTTACGCGATGAATCTGATAGAACTGGAATGCGAATCGTGTTAGATCTTACTAAAAATGCCCAACCCGTGATAATAGAGAATATATTGCTGAAACGTACAAGATTAATGAGCAGTTTTAATACAACAAACTTGGTTTTAATTAACAATGGAAAACAACCTAAAATTCTCAACTTAAAAGATATCATTGATGAGTATTTAGAACATCGATTAAAGGTTATTTATAGGAAAACGGAATTTTTATTAAAAAAAGCTCAAGAAAGACTTCATAAGGTAGAAGGGTTATTAATAGCTTTAAATGATATCGATAACGTAGTTAATCTTATTAAGAGCTCAAAAGACGCAAATGAGGCAAAAGAAAAACTGAAGTCAACATATGGGTTGAGCGATATTCAAGTTCAATCTATATTAAGCATGCCTTTATCGCGATTAACAAGTTTAGAAATCCAAAAACTAGTTGATGAAAAGAATGAATTGAATGAGAGTATTGCTGAATATAACAAGATTCTCAAGGACAAATCAATTCGATTTGGTATCATCAAAACAGAATTACAGGAATTAAGCAAGAAGTATGGGGATGACAGAAAAACCGAAATAAAATTCGTGGAAGAGGAGGAGTATAATTCGAAAGATATCGATAAAAAAGCGTTTATCAAAAAAGAACCCACGATTGTTATATTTACAAAAAACCAATACATCAAACGAATATCCTTAGAAGAATACCAAGCTCAAAGACGGGGAGGTCGAGGTAAAAAAGGAATGACAATACGAGAAGAAGACCTCATTGATGATCTATTTGTTGGTACTACTCATGACACGATATTAATTTTCACATCACAAGGACGCGTATATTCTAAAAAATGTTACGATATACCTTTACAAACAAGAACCGCTCGAGGAAAACCAATAATTAATTTAATTGCGCTCCAAGAAGGTGAAAGAGTAGCTTCAATGATTCCTATAAATAATTTTGCTACCGCGGAGATGTTAATAATGACTACTAAAAATGGAATCGTAAAGAAGACTCCATTAAAACTATTTTCTAAATTCAAATCCACCGGCGTACGTGCTCAAAGAATTAAACCGGGTGATGAACTGGTTAACGTTAAGAGGCTTATTAATGAATTACAGGACATTTTTTTGGCTACTAAGCTTGGCTATGCAGTAAGATTCGATGAATCTGAATTAAGAGAGTTAGGTAAAACATCTATGGGCGTGAAAGGAGCTGATCTTAGAGAAAATGATGAGATCATTGATACACTACTTGTTACCAATGATGATATCATATTAACCTTAACAAAAAATGGTCATGGACAAAGAACGTATGTTAAGGAATATCGAAAAACAGGGAGGGGTGCCAAAGGAGTTAAAAATATTAGTCTGAATTTAGAACAGAAAGATGAAGTCATCGCTTCAAGAATTGCTCACCACATGGATCTTCTAGTTATAACTGAACAAGGACAAGTCATAAGAGTTCCCGTTGATTCAATTCGAATAACCCATAGGAAGGCTAAAGGTGTTAGGGTTATAAAATTGTATGAAAACGATTCTGTTGTGGCAATTGGAAAAGTGACAAAAGAAATCCCTGAAATTCCTGAAATCCCTATGAATCCTGAAGATCCTGAAATCCCTATGAATCCTGAAGATCCTGAAGATCCTGAAGATCCTGAAGATCCTGAAGATCCTTAATCATCCATTTAGAATTTAATTCCCTTTCTTTATGTATGGGATAACACAAATGAAAGCAAAATCATTTTCTCCAAGATTTTCCATGGCATGCTCTTCTGAAGGAGGAATATAAAATATATCTCCCTCATTCGCAAGCTCTTCTTGTCCTTTATCGTTAAAAAGTTTCCCTTTTCCTTGAAGAATAAAAATTTCGTGATCCTCTGGATGACCGTGAAGTGGTACTTTTCCACCTGGCTTAATTTCAATTCGTCGCATGGCAAAATTACGAGCACCATCATTTTTGTCTACTAACCAACGAATAAACACATTTTTTACTTGAGTGCCATCAGTTAAAATCGCTTGTTTATTCTCAACTTCTTCCCAATGTTTTTTTAGCATGATTTAAAATAAGTGTTCTTCTTATAAAATCATAACACTTATCGAGAATAATTAAGAAGGGTTGAGCAGTAGTGAAGACTGAATACAATATTGGATTCGATTATTCACATGATAATAGACTGAGTATAGAAGATACCGGTTTTACTGATTTTATAGAATATTTATTTAATTCTGACTTTAAAGTTGGAAAAATAGAAGCAGGATTAACTTATGAGAAATTATCGAAATATAATATCTTCATT
>JAGXNQ010000077.1 GCA_019894955.1 Promethearchaeota archaeon
GTTTTATGATATATATTTAATGCTTCTTCATGTTCTCCTACAGAATCTCGTACTTTTCCTTCTAAAATTCTTGCCCTGACTTCCAGAATCGGATTATTATTTTTCTGAGCAAATTCTAAAAGTTGCTTAGCACATCTTAAGGAATCTTCATATTGATTATAATCATAAAAAAGTTGTTGAGGGATGATGAATCTTACACTTTCATCTTCCAACTTAACGTTTTCTTTTAACCAATCTTGAGGAAATAATTCAAAATTAGTCTTTGAAATTGGTAAATCATTTGAGAGATAATTTTTAGCAAAAATGGAAGTATCCATCTCAACTTTATACACGTGAGGAATATTTGATGTTTTTTTAATGTCAACTAAAATCTGATCCACTTTATTATCACTAATATCATCTGAAATTTCAATTTCATAAATCCTTGCTTGGTCAAAGGTGGAATGATCTATCCAAATTACTGCTTTCATTTCGGATAAAACTTTAAGTGTAGGGATTATATCAAAATCATCGCTCCCTGAATAGCCCATTACTACCAAGATGCGTTCCTTGGAAATATTATTAAATAAATCACGTTTAAATGGTTCAACTTGAAACACATTTAATCCTTGTTTATTTGATCCAAAAGCTTGAATTGTTGCAATCAAACTTTCTTTTGTTGATTCATTTGTAAGCAAATTTACAGGAGATCCGTGAATTTTATAGAGTATTTTATATCCATCCTCGTATAATTTCTTCGGGTTTTTCAATAATTCGTAATCCTCCTTCGTTATAGCGATTTTCATTTTTTCTTGAGGAATTCCCAATTTTATCATTGCATATTCGATCAATAGATCAAAATTAGTGGTCATAACGAAATTACCCATTTCAATCATTTTAGCGAAAAAGAAATGTAGAAGATTTGGTTTATCACATTGAGTATAGTAATCAATGGTTTTTAATGTTGGATCGATATTATCTCTGACAATTTCAACTAAAGATTCAAATCGAAGTCCTTCTAAATTTGCAAGTTTTTTGCTTTCCTCTTTATGGGTTACATGGTTAATTATCGCATTCATCATGGGACGTCCAGCAGGAAGACAAGATGGCGAATCAACTGAACAACCAGCACCTACTAAAAAAGTTAATGAATCTTTATTTAATACTTCAGAAAGGTCTAAATTTACTTTTTTCATAGATAAAGATCAATCATTAATTGCAAAAAAAGTCTCATAATTAATTTCTTCGAATAAGATCATTATTAATCTCCTGTAGGTTTAATAGATCTTTTTTCCATAAGTAGAACTGAAGTACGAGATGGAGCTCTTGTTCGATGTGTAATACCTCTTGGAACTGTAAAACCTTGATTGGGTTTTAAGTTAATTGTTTTATCTTCCAAATCAATTAGGAGTAATCCTTCAAGAACATAAAAGAACTCATCTTCCTCAATATGTTTATGCCAATGAAATTCTCCTTCAATAACAGCTAATCTAACAACTGAATCATTAACTTCACATAATGATAAATTTTGCCAATTTTTTGTACATTTTTCTATTAAAGTCGATACGTCTATAATCTCTAAGGATTTAAATTTAACCTCAGGATCAATAGAATAATTATTGTAATCACTCAATTTTATACCTTTTTTTCTATATTTAAATTATAATAATTAAAATAAATTTTAAAGATAACGACAATTCAATAAGTAATATATCAGAAGATCTGATATATATTCAATGTTATTCTATTTTCGAGGTTAGTGAGCTTGTCAAACATGATAGATAAGAGCCTTTTACAGCAAGTTTTTAAATCGAATGAATTTAAAGCGTGGTTAATTTCAAAGAGATGGTTTGGAGATAAATCATCCTTATCAACATTAGATTTTACTGTTACTATAACCTACTTTCAAATTTTATCAGATAATATATTTCTGATAATCATCAGAATTACAACAAAAGAATACTCTAAGGAATATTTTTTACCCTTAATCCAATATGAAAAAATTCAAGAAATAGTAGAACCCAAAGAAAGTAATCATAAGTTGATAGTTTTGCTGACAGAGAAAACTTTTAGTAAAATTATTGCTTTGAATACTTCAGATGAAATTATTGATTCTATTTTATCGTTGAATTTATTAGAAGCTGAATACTGTGCTATTTTTTGGAAAAAACTTCTTTTTGATAAAAAAATCTCAGAATTATTTCCTTCAATGAATTTGGAGCTTGAACTATATGATGATCAATTTGAAAATGAAGTACATCTTAAAAAAGCTAGAAGCCTAATAGAAGCAGGATTATATCCCGATAAATATGATCTCTCACTTGAACTGTTAGGTGGGGGGAATACAACAAATGTACTATTCTTACTTCGTATTTACAACAAAAAAATTCCTGATCAGCAACCAGATTCATATGTATTAAAATCTTATAAGGAATATACGGAAAGAATTGAACCTCGCACATTGTACGTTTTAGTTAAGAATAACTTTCCAAACGCTCCCAAGATTTATGGCATGGTTGATATTAATGGAAAAGAAACTATAGGGATCCTTGAAAATGTTCCGAATATAGGAAATTTAGGAGACATCTATTGGAATGAATTAAATCAGATGGTTAAATCGGTATTCATTAATAGTGAAGGAAATTATTCTCATTTGACTAATCAAGATACAATTAATGAGCTGATAAAGGATTATTGCGGAGAATCATTGATAGTATCGGGAGATATTGGAATCCACATTAAAAATCTTCATAAATCATTAGTATTAAAGGGAGATAGTCAATACTTCAAAGAAACCGTCAATAGCGAAGAATATCTACTAAATTACACTAATAACTTGAATAAGATAGTCTCAGAAATCCAACAAAATATAAAAAAGAATACTGATCGAGCTTTTTATACCTCTCCAAAAATCATTTCAATTCTAATTGATATCCAAGATATTATAGAGAAATATCGATCTGAATTTGATGTTGAGGAAATTATTATTCAACCAGTCCATCAAGATTTGCACATGCAACAGATTCTTTTTAATAAAATGAATGACCATTTCAATTTTTATTTCATTGATTTTGAAGGAGATCCGCAATTAACTATTGAGGAAAAGAAATCTCATTTTCCAATAGAAAAAGATCTTGGTTCATTTTTGAGATCGCTTAGTTACATAAAATTTAACACGTTACTCAATTTTATTGAAGAAAAAATAATTGATAAAAAGAAATTTGAAGTACCTGAAGAATTTTTGTTCAGCATATATTTCAGAAAATCTGCAAAAATTACTAAAAAGCAAGAGGTCTTAGAGATATTACTGAAACTCCTAAATTCATGGGAAAAAAAATTAATGAGTAAAATTTTTAACACTAGTTTAAAACTACATTTCACTCTAATAAAATATTATTCCATTGAACGAGCTCTTCATGAATTAGATTACGAATTACTTTTTAGACCTAACAATATCATAATTCCTATATTGGGACTAAAGGAAATTATTGATAAAAATTAGTATGATTAGTTTTGATTTAAAGTGGTAAATTCATAAGAAAAGTGAGATTCAGATCTCTGAACAACCTTGAAGTCATTTTTATATTTTTGCGTTAAACTTTTGTTTCCTTTTGTATTTTCCTCTGTATAATTATTATCCATTTCCTTGTTGTTAAAAAATCTAAAGAGGAACGCTTCAACAAATTTTTTTGGACCAAATTTTTTAGTCACTAATACATAATTATCCTCATCAATGAATTTTGGAAAGAATCCTAAATTATCACAAATGTCTAGTTTATAATTTAGATCATCTACCTTACCAGATATTCTTGCAATATCAATAACAAAGCGGGCTAACTTATCTCCCAAGAGAATTTGTTCCAATTCATCTGAGGACTCTATTAATTTACGCAAGTAGCTTCTTTTTACGATTATAAAATCTCGATCATTTAATGATTTTAAGGAGTTCTTCTGTTTTATTAAATATTTAGAGAGTTCAAGAAAATTCCTTATGATATCTGCTTTAGACATACCTAATCTACTTTTCAGTTTTTCAATATGCTCATTCAAATCTTGATCGATTCTAATAGTCAATACACTTGAATTAGAATTTGTTCCTCGACTCATTTTTGCTTACCTCCATCATTTTATTAAGTAATAATTATAATTATTTGTAATTTAAGTAACAAGAAATCACTTTTGTAATTAAATCATTGCTTTTTTCTAAAAATTAATGGGAAAATTATTGGATTTTTCTATCACATGAATTTAGATTGTATTTGTGGTTTTTCTTGAAATATAATTACTATTTTACCCCTTATGGTTCCAATTTTTAAGATAAAATATAATTCATTAACATTTTCATTAACATTTTCATTAATATTTTTCTTTTAATTTACGGTTAATAAAAAATTCAATTTCGTTTTAAATCCTTATATATTAAATAAACAACTATTTGACTAAATAAAATAGTTTGTTAAAGATATTCTATTAAAATTTGATTCAATTTTTAATAACTCTTTCATTTAATTTTTAAAAAATGAAGATAACTATTACAGAAATAGAGAATAAAACCATACCTAACATTTGCATATTTTCTTTTTATGATATATCATTAGTAATTTAATGTTACAATTGCACTAATGAATTACAGATGAATAAGGGATTACACTTATTAAGATGAAATTACTTATGTATCCCGTTAAAGGCACTAATATTTTCAATATTAAGGGTTGAATAAGCTATATGGAATTGACCGAAACAAATTTTTCAGAAGGAACAGAAATACCAGGGCAGTTAGAATTAAAATTAATTAGTGATAGAGATAAATCAATAACTGTTGATTCCGATAATGAAATTGAATTAATTGTCAAAGCACTTTCATCAGAAACTCGTCGTAAAATCCTACAGAAGATTCAGAAGAGTGAAACTGAACTCGATGTTTCAGAGATAGCCTCTATATTAAATATGACAGAAGCAAACATCTCAGCGCAAATAAAAAAACTTAAAGAGGCAGGATTAATTGAGTGTGATTATTGTTCTGGACAACATGGTGTGCGGAAAGTTAGCAAACTCAAATATGATAAATTATTAATAATATTTTAATTCCTCAAAAGATAGTTATTTTTGTTCCAGGAAATGTGAAACTAAGGCATTTTTTATGCTCTCGAAATGTCCTAAATTTATTTTTTGAATTTTAATTAGAGTGTCAGTTAATCCAACATCCTCAATTTCTTCAGATATTTTGAAGTAAGGACTCTTCTTAATATCCTTTATTAATATTTTATTGCTTTCTATACCTCTCAAGAGATTCTCAGTACATTTTATTTCTTCAATATCTAAAATTCTTTGAATTATTGCAAATAACATTGTATCGAAAGTAATTCTTAACACTATCTCCTTATCAAAATCTTTCTTCTTAGGATATAAATAGTCTTTAAGTAAGGAGATCGATTCTTTAAATAGTTCAATGGAATCCATTCCAAGTGTTTTTATTTTTTCATTATGTTCTGGAATATTTGTTGCAAATAAGCATATTGCAGATATAGTTTGGTATTCTGCAACAAAATGGATGAATCTTGCTTTTGCGTTGAGCATGGTATCTTTATCTTCTTCTTCATTTAAGAGATCACTTAAATTATCAAGTGTTTTCTTAAAATAGGAGGAAACCTCCTGGAATTTTTTAGATGCCGCTTCGAAATCTTTACTTGTTATTAATAATTGAGCTTGTTTTTCTTCTTCTTGGTAAAGTTCAAAAAACTTGTTATGTCTCATTACCGCTTTGAAGATTAATTGCTTTCCTAATTCTCTGGTTTGTGATGCTCGCTCATAAGATTGTCCTGCTTTAAGTAATAGGATTGAGACTAAATTATGAAATTCCTCTGGATCTGATTCATATAAATAATCAGCAGCTTGACTCCAACTCTCACCAGCAGTCTCCCAATCATTCATTTTAAATGAGATATTTCCTAGATTAATTAATAATTTGGCAGAAATTTCATACAATTTTAATTCTTCTGTTTTTCTAATGATTGATTTCAATCGATAGGTGGCTTGGATGTTATTTTTAAACTTCAGGATTATAGATGTTATTCGAATGAATAATTCATCCAATTTAAGGTAGCTTCCAAGATCTAAATATATTTGTGCTGCTTGTTCATATATTTTGACTGCTTCTTCTCCTTTTCCTCGATCAGCAAGCATCTCGGCTTGATCAATATATTTTATCGCCAGAATTTCTTGTTCTTCTTTATCTTCTTGATTAAACATTCTTTATAACCTCCAATATCGATAGTTGTAAGTTTCTATTCTCTAATTCTCAAATATCTAAGCTATATTTATTCTAAGAAAATAGCTTTATTTATACTTTAGTTAATGAATTAAGCATGATTTTTATTCATCATTTAAAACTTATCCAATAATCTAATATTACGTTCAGAAACAGTTTTTTTGAACTCAAATGATTGATATGCAGAGGCAAAACTCTCCTCGGCATCTTCGATCGGGCCATAGAAAATAAAATTCGAAAACCAGGTGGTAATGAACATAATACTTGCTCTTCTGTATCTAGTATGGAATTTTTTGTTTAATCGAGGAGAAGAGTACTTGAATAGAAAAAGGTTAGAGGCCGTACCGACAGGTAAATGAAGTGATTTTGATATTAATTGTTGAGTTTCCATAATATGGGCCAAACTCTCAAGATTTATTACACCTCCATCAACCCATATCCTCTCAACACCTAAATTTTTCAAGCCATCTATAATATTTATATTGCCCGGTTGAGTTTTTTCCGTAATATAAGCATATCTTTGAGTTGAAGTCATATTAGGTGACGCTAAGATTAACACAACTGCAGTTTGAATCTTAAATTTCTTAAAAAGTTCTATCTCAGCATTGTTTTTTAAATTCGAGATTGCATTATATATGAATTCTGTTGAATTTATCCCCCGTTCATTAAGATATTCAAGTCCTGCAGATCTCGCTTCAAGCGTCCCACCAAGAACGAATGGAGGTTCAAAATAATCAAGATAAAATTCTAGATATTTTAACATGGCTTCAGGAGTTATAGCTGAAATTTCTAATAAAGTAGGGATTTTATATTGCTCTGATAAAGCTTTTTGTTTTAATATTCTCTTTTTCGCTTTTTCAATATTGAATTTAGTTGGATCTTCACGTTCTACAATGGTTTGATTTTGATAAAACATGGTTCCAATTAATATAGGAGGGAGATGAAAATTACCATATCCCCCTTTTACATTTCCATATTCATAATAATCTGACATGATAACAACTTTTACCTCATATTTCTAATTTGAGATATGATTATATTTTGTTTTTAACAAAAATGGTTTATTGATACTATTAATACTTTACAACTTTAGAAAGGATTCGCATGTTTTACATTGCCCATTTTTTAATTCTCTAAAGTGATGTTCATGATAGAGTGTTCCGCAATTCCCACATTTTACGATTCTTTCCCCATCATCAAAAATCATACTACATACAGGACATGAGCTAAACATAGCATCTGAATCAAAATTTACTATTTCAGCATCAAATTGTTGTGGACCCACAGGTTGCTTTTTAGAATGAATACTTGGTTTTGCTAAGGTTTTAAATTTTTGAATTTGTGTAACTTCTGTTGGAATTTTCAACAAATAAAAACAATGAGGGCATCTCACAGCTCCAGCACGTCTCATCTTTGCATCTTTTTGTGAATCTGCCCAACCAGCTAAACAATGAATATGATATGGGGTTTGACAGCTGGGGCAATATCTACCACTTATATAGAATGAACTTTTAGTATATGGGTTAGTATCTGAAAAACAAATAGAACATTTTTTATAATCTGCTAATCCTCTTATTTGTAATAATCGTTGTTCCTGATCTTTTGTTAAATCTTGAACTCCCAATAAGTCAGCAGCAATTTTTCTTAGAAATACAGAATTTTCTATTAATGATCCAATACCTCCGCCATATGTTTTAATATTTGATTCTGCAAGATTATGAGCAGATCGAAGTAATGTCTCACCATCATTATTATAGTAATATTTCCCTCCGGTAATATCGCTGATTTTCTTTAAGATATTATTGGATGATAATTCACCTAAACGTATGGAATCAATCTTGATATTTAACCCCTGAGCCAATCTAGCCATTTTCATTGGATCGATCGCCGTTTTTGAATATATCCCGTCAGTTACAAGTAAGATGTGTGGAGTTTTAGCGGCAATTTTCCTTAGTTCAGCTATGATCATTTTTATTGATAAGCCTAGAGCTTCACCCATTGATGAATTTCCAGAAAACTCTAAATCATCTAGAACGTCATAGAGGTCTTCTTTATTGTTAGTAAATTCGATTAATTTTTTAGCTTTCGATGAAAATTTCACTATCGCAAAAAAACTATTCGGATCAACTGCTAATCTTTCACTGATTAATTTTTTTATAGCATCCACACTAACAATTAATCGATTTGGTTTATAATCTGTCCTAACCATAGATCTGGATGTATCAATACAAATGACAATATTCTCTGGAACTCGTTCAGACAATGTTAACTAACCTAAACCTTAAGTAATCGAGGGTGTATGTATAATTCTAATTTTATAATTTAATTATTCTAATAAATAATTATGGTTTTTTACAAAACATTAATTTTATAAATCAGAAGTTTCATGTTAAATAAAACCATGCTAACAAATAGTATGGAATAGACTAATTTTAAATCTTGTGCGATGTTTTATGGCAAATGACGAGATGAAGAATGTAAAGGTTAAAGATTTCTTCAAGAGCTCGATTTTGATTAATGAGCTGGAAGAAGCATTAGAGTTTAAACCCGATGCTCTAATTGGAATAGATCAAATATCTGCTACCAAGTTAGAAGAGTATAAGATCAAATCCATCGAAGATCTAGGCAAAATGTCTGAAGATAATCTCCCAGATATCAAGGAAATTCCCTCACAAATCCTTTCAAAGTGGGTAAAAATTGCAAAGGTTGTAGTTAAATCCATTAAGGAACAGATGAAATCACATAAAAAAATCCTGATGATTGGGTTAGATAATGGAGGAAAGAGTTCTATCTTGGCAGTTTTACAGGATAAGTTTTCGATCATCAAATCTTTATTACCCACGAGAGGTGTTAAAAGAGAAAAGTTAGATTTTTTCGGATATCCAATCATATCTTGGGATTTAGGAGGACAAGTTCAATACAGAGAAAAATTATATTTTAACAGACCTGAATTATTCTTTACTGATGCTGATTTAATATTGTATGTCATAGATACAAAAGATTCGGACCGGTTTGCTGAAGCAGCTAATTATTATCGGCAAGTATTAAATTCTCTGAAGGATTTAAATGAAGAACCACCCGTCTTGGTTGTTCTTAGCAAGAGTGATCAAGATTTTCGAAGATCTATGGAGTGGGAGAATAACGCTAAAGCCATTAAGAACAAATTCAATCAGATTACTAGTGAATTCGGTAATATTAAAGTTGATTTTGCTGATACAACTATCTACCAAAAAGAAACGATCATGCAAATGTTCAGCGAAGCACTTAAGAAAGTATCTGAAACTTCTGAAATTATTGAAAATATCCTAGAAGATTTTACGGGTTCAACTAAAGGAAAAGCCACCAGTTTAATGTCGATGGATGGTTTGATTTTTGGTACATACACATCAAATGATGTTGATGAGGCAGTCTTAAATAATACCGCTCTACTATTACAAACACTTTCAAATTTCCATCAATCCATGGGATTAATGCGTGAAAGTATCATAACTCTCGAATTTCCTCTAAATGGTTTTACAATTCGAGGAGAAAAATTGTTTGAATATTCTGAATTGAATATACCTGTGTATCTATGGTTTCTTTCTGAAAATCCTCAGCTACTACATGATAAAATTGGCTATTTCAAGAAGGAATTACTTCCTCTAATCAACTTGTTCATCTGAAGAATGTTTAATTAAAATTTTAAAAACTTACTTTTATTTAATATGATCTATTACAGAAAGCAAGTGTTCATTGCACGTGTTCATTGACGCAATAGCTTTATTCAATTCTTCAACGACGGATTTTAACTGCATTTCATTTGCAATATCCCGCCATTTTGCAAAACTTTCCTTATGAGATTCATTGTGATTTGCCCAATGTTCACATAATTTAGCTAACTTTTCCTTTTGTTTGTCTACCACTGTAACATTCAAGATTCTTTGTAATTATATAGTAAAGTTATTTATTTAAGATAAAGATAAAATAAAAAGTTAAATAATTGAAAAGAATAGAAAAAAAAGAAGTAGTGTTTAAGTTCTACATAATCTCTTGAGTAAAGTTGGATCTACTATGTCACGGGGTTGCCAATTTTTTTGTTTAAGGTACTCGTGAACTTCCTCTTTCATGTTAATCGGAATATCTGCTTCTACACGGATATACTTTTCTAAGTCATTTGGTAAATCAATACCTTTGTACTTTCGTTCCAAGTCAATCCAGTGAGAAAGCTTAATCATTCTGCCTTTTGAATTATCCGCTGGACGTATGGCTAATTTCGCAACTAAGCAGATTGCTTGTTCTATTGATTCAGCAGTTGTAAGTAAATGCTCAGGTGCAGGTCCTACTAATTGATCAGGTGTACCATCTCTTGCATTAAAAACTTTCCATGTATCATCATCATCCGACCTTCCAATGAACATTCTTCGATATTCTGCCGCATGTGGTCCAACAACCGCAGGAATGCCCAAACCATTAGCACCAGCAGCAATGCTTGCTGCTTTTTGAGACATTGCGCCCCAAGCTACACCTACAGCACCTACTCGATTCAAAATATAGTCCGCGATTTCTTCAAAATTTCCCCTCAAAGGTCTCCTTGCAAAAATATTAGCTACCTTACAAGCAGCACCAGTAATGTGCGGATTTGCGACGCATGAACCTACATTGACTAATCCACCCCTGTCAAAATCTCCGGGATATCGATCGTACAATGTCTTTCCTTCGTCATCTTTAACAAGTCCGATATCCATCGCTGCACATCCAGAAACTACTACAATATAATTTCGGATAAGAAATTCTTCTGCCATCTTATATAACTCTTGGATTTCTTTACCATAACTAGCACATCCAATTATTGCTACAATTCCGGGTATTTCTCCAAGTACAATCGGCGCCCCAACATTTCTGATTTCAGTATCTTGTATAGGACCTCTTCCAACTCTAACATTGAATGTCTCGTTTCTTATTCTTTCTCGTCCAGCATGCATTAAAAGCGTTAATGGAGATACTTCTTTCATGCAATCCACCTCGCATCTAGCGCAACCTAAACAGTAATCGAAAAGATCAGATAATACAGAAAAATCACCTTCCTTGGCAAGTCTCACCCCTTCTACAAGATCGAGGTCATTGGGACAATTTCGCTGGCAATTACCGCATCCATTACAATTATAGGCCATATCAATGCAACCTTGCTCGTCTGGAACTCCACTTTTACCTTTTCTAATGGGGTGTACTTTAATAGCAGTTTCAGCAGCTACTACTCCCGCTTTTATTGGATCTAAAATTAGAACTCCTGGAAGTCTTCCACTGACTAAATCATCAATAATTTCCTCTGTAGGATCATCTGTTCTGTCTGGTAGACCTCCCATATTTTTCTCATTTGTTGCAATAAATGGGGATCCCACAAGTTGAGCTTGCTCAAAGCTTCGGAGGTTCAC
>JAGXNQ010000078.1 GCA_019894955.1 Promethearchaeota archaeon
GATTCATATATTTCAATTAATGATGCTTTAGAGCATGCTGCGGCACATCAAGGATACTTACCCGAATTAAAAATGATCAATGTTTCTGAAGAAACGAATATAGAAGAAGAGTTAAAAGATTGCGATGGAATTTTGTTAACTCCTGGTTTTGGAGAGAGAGCTGTTGAAGGAATGATTAAATCGGCTGAATATGCCATGGAAAACAAAATCCCATTTTTGGGTATTTGCTTTGGTGCCCAGTTATTTTATATCGCCTTTTGTAGAAAATATTTAGGATTAGCTGGAGCAAATTCTACTGAACTTGATCCTGATACTCCACACCCCGTAGTTGATCTTTTAGAAAGTCAGAAAACTGTGACTGAGAAAGGAGGAACTATGAGATTAGGGGCTCATGAAATAATTATCGAGAAGAATACCAAACTCTTTAACGCTTATAATCAAGAATTGATCAAAGAGAGATTTAGACATAGGTTTCATATCCAAGAAAGATTTATTACAGAAGAAGCCAAACAAAAAGGAATGGTCGTTTCAAGTAGAGATAAAACAGGGAATATAATTAATAGTATTGAATTAGATCGAGACGATCATTGGATGGTTGGTACCCAATTTCACCCCGAATTTAAATCAAGACCATATGCTCCTAGTAAGTTGTATACTGATTTTATAAAAGCATGTATTACAAAATCAAATGAAAAAATATAGTGGAATTTAATTTAAAATTGATAAATAGCTAAATTTTGTGTTTAAAATGAAAGAAAATTATTATAAAAATAAAAATGTTGTAATAACTGGAGCAGCAAGTGGAATAGGTCGCACTTTTGCCTTAGAACTCGCTAAAATGGGAGCTAACCTTGTGATTTCAGATATTAATATGGAAAGATTAGAAGATGTAAAAAAAGAATTAGAAATTTATGACATTAAAGTAGTTTCAAAGAAGTGTGATGTCACTAAAAAGTCACATATTAAAAACTTGCGAGATGCAGCACTTTTAAGTATGCAAGATATACATTTTCTCTTTAGTAACGCTGGAATAGTAGCAGGTGGGCATTTTGAAAATTTCTCAGATGGATCGTGGAGAAATATTTTCAATACAAACATTTGGGGGATGATTAATTTAGTTGATGCGTTTATACCCAAAATGTTAGAACAAGGTTTTGGACACATTATTGTAGTCAGTTCTGTTGCGGGAGTATTTGGAGTTGGTGGATTGGTTCCGTATTGTACCTCAAAATTTGCTAATTTTGGTTTTTGCGAAGCTTTATATGGAGAATTTAACGATAAAGGAATAGATGTCTCAATTATTTGTCCATTTCCTATAAAAACTAATTTAATTGAGACAGCGAATATCAGTTATTCTCAAGATTTGATTAAAAATTATGATCCTGAACAATTGCTTAAAGCTATTGATATAGGAAAAAAACACTATTGGAATAAATTCACAGAAGGAGGGTACGAATTGGAACCAGCTATACGTATATATCTCAAAAGAATCGCTAAAAAAAAGTTATACATCAGCGAACGTAAATTAACAAGATTTTTGATTTTCATTAAAGGTTTTTGGCCAAATTTGTACAAAAAATTCATTAGATACAAAAGTTATGAACATTGCAATTTGATCGATGAATCAACTCAAAAAGCTATTGATTTCATTGAAAAACCTAATAAAACGGCTAATTGATTAATTATTTTTTTAATTATTTAATTTTTTATTAAAGGAAGACTAATTTATAAATATGGCAAATGAAATTCTAGAAATAGGAAAATGTGAAGAATGTGAAGCAGAGATTAATCTTACTGAATCTTGGAGAGTAAATGAAAAATTCTTTTGTCAAAATTGCTTCGATCAGTTGGATCTTTAGAAATTACCATTTTATTGCTCACACGCATGTGTGATGTATAGAGATAAAAAAAAGAATAATTAGTTGCGAATAGCTAGAACAGTCAAATCTTCCAAGCTTTTCATACCTCTTGATTCGGTATCATTATAAGCTATGTATTCATTCTCACATAATTCTACTTCTCCAGAATCAGTGGGAAAAACACCCTTGCCTTTTAATACTAAGAAAAGTACTGGATGTGATCCATTATGAGGTTCTATTTCTAACCCTTTTTTTAAAGAGATTCGCATTACCTTAAATGTCTCTGAAATATAAATAGGATCTTTGGCAGGTGTGTTTGAATCGAAATTTTGATTTTCAAATATATTTTTTGGTTCTATAATGTTCACCTTTTTTATTTTGGTAATTTAATTTCGATTTTAAAATTAATTCTTCAGAATTATAAGATAATGATAATAATAGAGCTTAGAATTTCATTCAAAGAGATTAAAATATTTTAAATTAGAAACTACTACTCCAAATCTATATCAAGAATCTTTTTTACTAACTTTTTCTTATCTTCTAAATTGGATTGCCTTGAAATCATTATTCTTTGAGCCTGGGGAGATCCTGCACCGTGCATTGATTCTGTTCTATAGCTAACAGAAGCAACTCCCATTGTTAAATTTTCAATAAAACGTAAGACTTTGTATCGATCTTCAGTACATGTTCCTTCACAGGTTGTTAAATATTTTTCAATTAAAGAGCCCACCTCTTTAGATTTAAGATCTGCTTCAGATGGCATTGTACAAATCATACCTCCAGCAATATCTTCTGCTAATCTTCCTATCTCATATGGAAATCGTGTCACATTTTGTTTGCATACATTAGCAAGTAACATATCCATTTCATAATTACCTGACTCTCTTTGAAATCCTAATGAACTACAAGCTATTCCACAACTATATAATGTTTCATTAAGATGAGTCATTTCAACTATCTTGTCTTTTACATGTGATTTTTTTTCTGTTCCATTATATTCAGATATTAGTGCTGTTGCCCCTATCAATACATCACCTACCCCAACCTTACATCCTCCATAAGATTGTCGGTGAAAACCAGCAAAGCGGTTGACTAGGTCTCCAGAAAAATCAACCTCGCCGTTCATAAAAATATTCTCTCTTGGAACAAATACGTTATCAAATACCACGAAAATTTCTTGACCACCATACTTAAAATTTCCAATATCTAACTTATCAGGTTCCGTTTTTCGTGTATCACAAGATTGCCTTCCATAAATCATTGTAATTCCTTTTGCGTTTGTGTCTATACCGAAGCTTACTGCGTAATCCTCCTCTCCTTTTCTTAAAGAAAGCGTTGGCATGATTATAGCTCGATGCGAGTTTAGAAATCCCGTTTGATGAACTTTAGCTCCTCGAACAGTGATTCCTTCTTCGTTTGAATCTACAACGTGCAAAAATGCATCCGGATCTGGTTGATCCTTCGGTCTTTTACTCCTGTCACCTTTTGTATCTGTCATGGCTCCATCAACCATGAGATCTTGATTTTGAACTTCAACCCAATATTTTTTAAATCGGTCATGGTAATTTGTATCATATTTCTTATCAATCTCATAAGTCACACTATATAATGCATTAGCAGAATCAAATCCAACACATCTTTGGAAGCAGCAAGCGGTCTGTTGTCCCAATAAGCGCTGCATTTTGACTTTATTAATCAAATCTTCATTCGATTGATGGATGTGAGTAAATCTATTGATTATTTCTCCCGTTAAATGGGATTTTGTCGTCATTAAATCCTTATACTCATTCATCTGAGCTAATTCATAAATCTTCATAACAGTGTTTATCGAAGGTTTAATGATTGGATGATCCCAGAATTCTTTGACTTTCTCTCCAAACATGTAAAGATTCACTGGGCGCTGTATGCTTTTTAAGTATTCTTCTGGAGTTTTTAATGGCATTTTTTTAACTCTCTTCTACTATTAATTACAAATTAGATAAAGATCTTTAAGTTATTAAGACTGATTCTTATATTTTGTCAACAAAATATACTTCATGTAATTCTGGCTTTTTTTTCAACTCATTTACCAATAAATTCTGGTTCTTTTTTATCATTAATAGCAAACACTCCAATTTTAAAATCTTGTGTCTCTGCAGATTTAATCTGCATTTGCCGTTCGTTTTCAAGATGACTTATAAGAGGATCGCTTAATGCATCAAAGAATAATTTTTTTGTACGTGCATATGCTAACGTAGGACCACTAGCAAGTTTAGATGCCATCTCATTTGCTCTTTCTATTAATCCTTCTGGGTCAACAACTTCATTTACAAGACCTAGCTTAAACATATCATCTGCTGTATAAGTATCTCCAAAAAAGGCCATCTGAGTAGCTTGTTGCCATGTTAACTGGCGACTAAGTAATATAGTTCCAGCAAATCCGGGAATTAACGCAAGCTTACTAAATGATTGTCTAAAACGTGCTTTATTGGAGGCTATAATTAGATCGCAAGAGAGCGCAAGATTCATTCCAGCTCCGACGGCCCATCCATTCACAGCTGCTACAACAGGTTTTGGATATTGGCGCAATACAAGCGCGATCTTATACAAGTTCTTTAGTAAATCATCCATAAATTCACCTGGTCTACCCATTTCAATACTTTCCTTAAAAGCTTTTATATCTCCCCCTGCAGAAAAAGCTTTACCAGACCCCGTAATCATCAAGCATCTCACTTCCTCATTATTCCGAAGTTCTTCTAAAACTCCTATCAACTCTTTAGCTATTTCTTGATTTAAAGGATTGTAATTTTCTGGGTCATTGAGAACAATTCTGGCAACCTTGTTATTTATTTCTAATTTTACTTTACTTTCCATATAATTTCACCTCTATTTACCCCACATTCGAACCATTTCTCTAGTAATGAGATACCTCATTATTTCTGATGTTCCTGCTGAAATTTGCCCGATTTTTGCATCTCTATAATATCGTTCTAATGGGTATTCTTCTGAATATCCTAGACCCCCAACGACTTGAATCGCTTCTTGTGTGATTCGTACAGTAGCATCAGCTATTCTAGCTTTTAATGCTGCAACTGTTGGTCTCAAATAATTACCATCATCAAGCATTCTCGCAATTTGTGTCATTGCGATTCGATTAATTTCAATATCCATGTACATTTCAGCAAGTTTAAAACTTATAGCTTCAAAATTATACAATGTTTTTTTGAATTGCTCTCGCTTATGGGCATATCGGTAGGCAACTTCGAATGCACTTCGAGCTAAACCAATATATTGAGAAGCTGTAAAAGTGCGTTCACCATCTAATCCAAAAAGCAACACTTCAAGACCCTCATTTTCTCTATGAAGCATGTTTTCAATAGGTACTTTACAATTAGTAAATCTTAAGTGTGAATTCGGCATTCCTCTTCTTCCCATATGTTTATAATCTTTTACCACTTCAAATCCTGGTGTGTCAGTCTCAAAAATAAAAGCAGTCATTCCTTGGTGTGTCTTCACCTGATCATTGGTTATTGTATACAAACAAATATAGTCTGCTATACTTCCATTTGTTATAAAGCATTTTTCCCCATTCAAGATATAATGATCTCCTTCCCTAGTTGCTTTTAGTTTCATACCACCAATAGAATCGGAACCACCGGTTGGTTCAGTAATCCCAATTGCACCGATTTTTGATCCATCCCCTATACCGGACAAATATTTCTTTTTTTGTTCAGTTGTTCCAAATTCAATCACTGGTCCGGCAAAAAGGCAAGAAGATGCTCCAAAGACACCTGCTAAAGCATAACTAAAAGCAGTTAATTCCTCCCCTAAAATCGTGCGATATAAAATGCCTTTATCTTGACCTCCCGCTTCTTTTGGGATGAGCATATTAAGATATGGCATTTTCTTTAAGATATCTACCGCCAGTTGCTTGTCTCGATTTCTATCTATCTTTTCTGCTTCTGGAGCAACGTATTTTTCACACCATTCACGTACTTCCATTCTAAAATCGTTTTCTTCTTTCGAATAATAATACAACCTGTTTGGCATGCAAGAATATCCAAACTTTAATTCCAAATCTTCAAAATTTATATGTCCAGACATAATTCAATTATTATAAATCTACCATAACTTTTTAATTTCTTTTTAAATTAGATTTGAATTTTTAGTTAAGCAATAAACATTCTTAAACAATCGGGGATATAAGTAAAATTACTCTAATTTTTAATAAAGTTAAGCATCTCGTTCATAATTAAATCTGTATCAATTTCTTTAAAATTCCACTCGCAGCGCCGGTAATCACTGCTACTTTATCTTTAAATTCTTTCATGGTATTTTGAGTTTTTTTATAATTATTACCAATTCTTTAATTATTACTCTATAAATATTTTCTACTTTTCTATCATTAAACAACTCAATATAAAATATTTGGCATAGATTAATTAAAAATTAAATGTATATTGTACATATATAATATTAAATTTTAACCTTAAAAAAAGGAGATAGGTAAAAATGTTAAGAACTAAAGAAGATTTTATGAATGATTTAGGGAAAATGAAAAGAAACATCTATTATGATGGTGAAAAAATCGATCGATTAGATGAACGGCAGATGCACTGTATTAATACAATCGGAACTACATTTGATGTAGCTGAAGATCCAAAATTTAAGGATTTAATGCTCGTAAAGTCCCATCTTACTGGTGAGATAATTAATCGCTTTACTCACATCCACCAGAGTACAGAAGATCTCCATAAAAAACAAGATATGACTCGTAAATTATGTCAAAAGGTTGGAGGATGTATTCAACGATGTATGGGGTGTGATTCAGCTAATGCAATTTATAATGTTAGCTATGAAGCTGATAAATTAAATAAGGGAAAGACGAACTATCACGAAAACTTTAAAAAATGGTTGGAACGATTTCAAAAAAATGATTTAATCGCAGCTTGTGCACAAACTGATGTCAAAGGTAATCGTATAAAGAGACCTGCTGATCAAGAAGACCCAGATATGTACGTCCACGTAGTAGATAGACGAGATGATGGGATAGTTGTAAGTGGATGTAAACTTCACATTTCTGAAGCTTCTGTTTCTGATGAAATATTAGTAGTTCCTACAAGAGCGTTACGACCAGAAGATAAAGATTATGCTGTAGCATTTGCCATCCCAGGGGACTATGAAGGCGTAAAACAAGTTGTTACTATTCACAATCTAAGAGAGAGAGAACATTTCAAGAGAGGATTTATGCCAGGAGCTACTGACTCATACATAATATTTGATAATGTCTTCATTCCATGGGAAAGGGTTTTTCTTTGTGGAGAATATCAGCATGGTGGAGCTCTTGCCTTATTATTTGGTTTATTTCATCGCCATAGTTACTCCGGATGTAAACCGGCCATTGGAGATATAACGGTAGGTACAGCTGCTTTAGCAGCAGAATATAATAACATTCATAAAGCCTCCCATGTGAGACATAAATTAGCGGAATTAATCATGATTACGGAGTTAGGCTATGCTGCAGGATATACAGCTTCTGATCTTGGTAAACCCGAAGTATTCATGCCCGGAATGGGCTTTATTCCTTATGGTCCTGGAAGTTATATTCCAAATTCAATTTATTGTAATGTAGGAAGATGTTTAACTGGAGAAAATGTATATCGTGAAGCAGAAATAATATGTGATATTTCAGGTGGTGTTCCAGCTACTTTTCCCCATGAAAATGACTTCTTAAATCCAGAACTTAAGGATTATCTGTATAAATATATTATTAGAAATCCAAAGATCGCCCCTGAAAATGCAGCTCAATTCTGGAGATATGTTGGAGACGGTCTTTGCTCAGCAACCGGCGGAATTAGCCTAGTTGGAGGATACCATGGTGGAGGATCCCCCGTAATGGAGCAAATTGCTATTACAACTCAATATGATATCGAATCAAGAAAACAAATGGTTAAGGATATTGCGGGAATTGATGATAAACTGAATAAATAGGAATATTACTTAATACATCCTATATTTAAAATTATTTTTCTCTTTTTTCTCTTCTATTTTAATTACTTGAACCAAGCTAAGCAAATTTATCTCGTTAATAAATAAGCTTAAAAAAAGTTATTTGTTATCTATATGTTAAGAATATAAGCAAATATAAGTCATTTTTATCGATGTTATATAAGAAAGAAAGACCTGCTATTTTAATGTTTAAAGATGGTCGTTACTTCGAAGGAATAGGATTTGGAGCGACAAAAAAAGTTTATGGTGAAATAGTATTCACCACGATTACTGGAGCGGGATATAATGAAACTTTAACAGATCCTTCATATAATGGCCAAATTGTAGTCATGACTCACCCTTTAGTAGGTAATTATGGAGTTCCTGCTTGGGAAAAAGATAAATCTGGCGTTCTCAAGTATTTTGAATCAGAATCTATTAAAGTAAGCGGATTCGTAATTAATGAATGTTGCAAGAATCCGAGTCATTATGAAAGTGTTAAAACGTTAAATGAATTTCTTTTAGAAGAAAATGTCCCAGGAATAGAGTGGATTGATACTCGTGCCATAACCAAAATTTTAAGAGATGAGGGGGTAAAATTAGGATTATTAGCGGTTTTAAATCCTGGTGAAACCCCAAATATAGAGGAATTACGGGAGGAAGTAAAACAAGTCGAAGATCCCAACCTAAGGCATTTGTCTGGTGAAGTTTCAACTCGAGAAATTGTTCATTATAAACCTGCTCATGCTAAGGGAAGAGTCGTTGTTTTAGATATGGGAGTGAAATTAAACATTTTAAGAAATTTCATAATTCGTGATTTGGAAGTAGTTGTCGTCCCTCATGATTATACTTACGAACAAATAATGTTATTAAACCCAAATGGAGTATTTATCTCTAATGGTCCTGGAGATCCTGCAATATATCTAAGTGCTATAGAGGTTGCTCGCAATTTGATAGAAAATAACATCCCAACAATGGGAATTTGTTTAGGAAATCAGATTATTGGTTTAGCTGCAGGTGGATCTTCTTATAAATTAAAATATGGTCATAGAGGAGGAAATAAAACCGTTATAAATCCATATACTCAAAGATGTTTTATTACTTCTCAAAACCACGGTTTCTGCGTTAAAGATTTTGAACAAGGTGGTTTTAAAGAATTTTTGAGAAATTTAGATGATGATTCAAATGAAGGATTAATGCATCATCAAAAGCAAATTTTTGCAGTACAATTCCATCCCGAAGCATCACCTGGTCCACTTGATTCTCTTTATTTATTTGATAAATTTATTGAAATGATGAGTCTGTGATAAAATGCCGTTAGATACAACAATCAAAAAAGCGCTAATATTAGGTTCAGGGGGAATTAGGATTGGACAAGCGGGAGAATTTGATTATTCTGGAAGTCAAGTTCTAAAAGCGCTAAAAGAAGAAGGTATAGAAACGATATTAATCAATCCAAACATAGCAACAATTCAAACTGACCCTGAATTATCTAATAGAGTTTATTTATTACCCGTTAATGTAAAATATGTCGAAGAAGTAATAAAAAAAGAGAAACCAGATGGGATTTTACTCGCATTTGGGGGTCAGACAGCTTTAAACGTCGGTGTAGAATTAAAAGAGCTAGGTATCTTAGAAAAGTATAACATACGGGTTCTTGGAACACCCATAGAAGCAATTGAAGTCACTGAAGATCGAGAATTATTTGTAAACGCCATGAATAAAGCAAACGCTAAAGTTTGTCAAAGCCAAGCCGTAACATCCTATAAAGAGGCAATAAAAATAGTTGAGAAATTTGGCTTTCCTTTAATGCTACGAGTAGCTTACACGCTAGGTGGCAGGGGTTCTGGAATCATAGATAACATGAAAGATTTTGAACGGATGGCAAAAAAAGGGCTCGCTCAATCAAGAATTCATCAAATTTTACTAGAAGAATCGATTTGGGGATGGAAAGAAGTCGAATACGAAGTTGTAAGAGATTCTGCTGACAATTGCTTCATAAATTGTAATATGGAGAATTTCGATCCTTGTGGGATTCATACAGGTGAAAGTATTGTAGTTGCACCTTCTCAAACGCTGACTAACGAAGAATATCACATGTTACGATCCGCGTCAATCCGTGTCATAAGGGGTCTTGGGATTATTGGTGAATGTAACATTCAGTATGCGTTAAATCCTTTTTCGAAAGAATTTCGAGTGATTGAGGTAAATGCACGTCTGTCAAGATCCTCTGCTCTTGCATCAAAAGCTACGGGTTACCCTTTAGCTTACATTGCTGCCAAATTAGCAATAGGATATACCTTACCAGAGCTTAAAAATAAAATCACGGGGATTACAACTGCATGTTTTGAGCCCGCTTTAGACTATCTGGTTCTTAAAATTCCTCGTTGGGATCTTACGAAATTTGATAAAGTTGATAGGCGCATTGGATCTCAGATGAAAAGTGTTGGGGAAGTAATGGCTATTGGAAGAACTTTTGAGGAAGTTCTTCAGAAAGCAGTAAGAATGCTTGATATTGGAATGAAAGGACTAATTGCTAATAATCTAGTTCCAATCAATGACATCAATGAATTAAAATATGCTCTAAGAAATCCAACTGATTTGAGGCTTTTTAGGTTAGCTGAAGCACTCAAGAGAGGAATATCTATTGATGAGATATATAGATTATCCCGTGTAGATAAATGGTTCTTATATAAACTTAAAAATATTGTAGATCTCCAAAGACAATTACAAGATATACAATTGCTTGAAACTGATGATAACGAGAAAAAATATTGGTTAAAGAGAGCAAAAAGATTTGGTTTCTCAGATGGTCAAATTGCTAAAACTATGGCAGTAAATACAATTTTTATTAGACAAATGCGTAGAAGATTAAACATTCTTCCTTTTGTAAAAAGAATTGATACATTAGCAGCGGAATGGCCCGCTACTACAAATTATTTATATCTAACTTATAGTGCTTCTGAACATGATATCGATTTTGAAAGCGAAAAACTAGCAAATCTTAAAAAAGTTATTGTTTTAGGTTCAGGAACCTACCGAATCGGAGCGTCCGTAGAATTTGACTGGGGTTCTGTAAACTGTTTATTAGGGTTGAAAAAATTAGGGATTGATCAAGCAATCATGATCAACTATAATCCCGAAACTGTTAGTACGGATTATGATATTTCAGATAAACTTTATTTTGAAGAGCTCTCTGGTGAACGTGTTTTAGATATTTGTGAATTAGAACAAGCCTATGGGATAGTAGTATCTGCTGGAGGCCAAATTGCCCAAAATCTAGCATCTAAATTCTCAAAGTATTCAGAGATATTTCGCAAAACAGGTATCAATATTTTAGGAACTCATGGAACGCGAATAGATATGGCAGAAGATCGCGCAAAATTTAGTGCTCTCCTTGATCAACTCAATATAGAACAACCTCAATGGAAAATGCTTACTACACTTGAGGAAGCTTTATCATTCGCCCAATTAGTAGGTTACCCCGTGCTTGTGAGGCCTTCATATGTATTAAGTGGTGCTGCAATGCGCGTTTCATATGATGAAAAAACTCTCCGAGATACTTTAGATTTAGCGGCTGCAGTCTCCAAAGATTATCCCGTTGTAATCACTAAATTCTTTACAAATGCTCGCGAGATTGAATGTGATGGAGTATGTGATGGTGAAAACGTTTTAATTGGAGCAATTGTAGAACACATAGAGAA
>JAGXNQ010000079.1 GCA_019894955.1 Promethearchaeota archaeon
TTCCGCACTTTGGACAAACTCGTCTTCCATCTGCCTTTTCAATAGTTAATAACGAATCATCTTTAGCTCCTGGAATACCTGGTGATGCACTAGAAGCACTTGTTGCTTTAATTTCTGCCTTTAATTCCTCAGCAGTTACATCGTTAACTTCGGATTTAAATTCAGGCTCAATAGCATCAGCAATTTTGTCAGCAGCTGTATCTGGCTCTAATTCTGATTCCGCTCTTAATTGGTAAGCATCAGATTCTTTGTAATTTTCTCCTTTTTCTAAAGCTGCTAGAAATTCAGCATCATCTCCCTCTTCGAAAATAGTTTCATTTTGTGATCCTGCTCTTTCTGCATCAATTTGTCTTGCCCATTGTCCCGCTTTTACTTTTTCCTTAACATTACAAGCATTCCCTTGCCAAATATAGACTTTATTTCCTAAATCCAATACAAAACTATCTTCGGTATCCAAACTCTCTTTTTTATATGGAACTTGTACCATCTTCATGGAATTGATTCCCTCAAATTCCTCAGATGATACTCTATAAAGTACATTAATATGTTCAGCAAACTGAGCGTAATCTCCTGTTACAACATCTTTTAACATCGTTTTAGCAACATTTTTTTCCACAATCTTCATTGCACCCATGCTATTTATTGCAGCCATGAAGTCATTGGATTCATGATTCTGATCAACAGTAACTATTTTAGCAGCTCCGCCTCTCTGTTGATCTAGCGTCCTTGCTTGGGCTGCTCCTACTGTTTTTTCATCTACAGAGCATTTAGCTCCAATCCAAACGTATATAGTTTTATCATCATCGACGAGATATACATCTCCGGTAGAAAAGACTGATTTGTTTATTTCTTGTAGTTGGCCTTGATTGACCATATAAGTTTTCATAATATTTCCCAATAAAATTTTAAAAGAAACTTATTTAGTATATAAAACTCAATCTTTTTAAATGAATTTAAATGAATAAGAAAAAAATAATTTAGAAATCAGCTAAAGCAGATTTTATTCTCCTAACTATTTCGGGGATTTGAACAACATCTATCGAGCAATAAGCGATTCGTATTCCATTTACATTTTCATCTGGTTTTTCAATTGGAATCACTCCAACTTTATATTTTGTTAATAATAATTCAGCAAATTCACTCGCTTTAATATGATTAGGATTAAGATTAATGAAATTAAAGAAACCTCCTGAATTAGGATCAACGGAAATATTAGGATTTTCAATTTTTTCTAGCTCAGAATTGATTTTTACGTATCTTTCCCTGAGAAGATTATGTATTGGTTCGCGCATCTTACGAATCTCTTCTATTCCTTTTGTATTGAACAATTTAATCATTAGTGCTTGATAAAAATGGTTACAATTCGAAATAGTACTCCTAATTAATCCAGATAATTTATTGTCAATTTCATTTTTAAGAATTTCTAATTCATTCTCATTTTTAGTCCATTTAGGTTTAAGTCCAATTGTAATAAATCCAATCCTCCCCCCGTATAAAAGTAATTCCTTAGTAGCTCCATCTAATTTAATTGGAATGATATCTTCATCTAAATCCTGCAGATCATAAAACAAAGACCTGTTCATTGCATTATCTGTATATACATATGGTTCATAGGCATCATCGATAATAACTATTATTGGCTTTTCTATCTCTTTTTGTTTAACTCGAAGTAGTTCAATAAGTTTTAAACCTTCTTCTTTTGTGGGCACATGACCGGTTGGATTATTAGGGAAATTAAGAATTATTAGAACTTTATTTTGGAGAGCTGCAACCTCATCAATTGCTTCCTCAAAACCTTCGAAGTTAAATTGTTGTTCTTTAAAATATTGAAAAGATTTAATTCTTGCACCTAAAAAACCTTTTATTATATTGTCATAGTTCCCCCAGCGTTTATTTGGTGTTATGATATATTCATCAGCATTTAATAACAATGAACAAATTAGAAAGATTCCGTTTGTTACCCCTGTTGTTACAATCGGCGTGGTAATATATTTCTTAAGTCTATCTAGTTTTTCCATATCTTCCTTTTCATTAAATAAGGATTTATAGATTATCCAATTTTTCCATATCTCTCTTAATTCTGATATACCTGAAATTGCAGCGTAAGGTACTAAATCATTCATTTCTAAATTTTTAAAATATTCATTTATACCTTCAAGGTAGCAAGGAAGCCATTCCGACCTACCCTTTGTAATGAATTCATCCTCATGAGCATAAGCAGTACCTATCGTGCCAATCAATTCCGCCTCTTTTTTTGCCCTTCCTGACCAATAGAAGATTCCTTGGGGTAGAGATATTCGCTTTCCAAGCTCCGAAAAAGCGTAGTAGAGAGGGATTTTTTCTAAGATTTTAAAATCCATATCACCCATAATAATTTTTAATGTAATAAACATTTTTATATCCAATTTAATATAGACTAAATAAGATTAAGATTACAGAAATATGAGTTGATTATAACGATTGAACAAATTATTGGTTATAGCGTTATATACGTTATTAGTTCATTTTCCTTAATACATTGGACAAACAAAAAAGAATTAGATAAACCAAAATATTTCTCACTACTAATTTCATTAGTTTTAGTAGGTTTAATAATTCCCCTTTATTTAATTTTTGATATTTTTGCTTTATTAATTGTTTATTTTATTGATTCATTTTTAGGAGCATTCCTAATTTCTAAATTTTATAAGACTGATTTTGTTAAAGCATTGAAATTTTTTAGTTGGTTGATATTTGGACTATTATTTTTGTTATCCTTCCTACTGATGTCAATTGTGTTTCTGATTTCTGCGATTCTGATACTTTTTATCTGAATAGACAAAAATATAAGTTGATTAAAATGATTCCAGAATAAATTTCTATAAAAGAGTGAGAAACATAAAACGCTTTGAAACAGAAATAAATATTTAAGTATCAAAATCTTAATATGAAACTATGAGTACGGAAAAGAATTCAGAAGAAGAAAAGAAGAAAACCGATGACCTTACAAATCTCAAAAATTTATTCTTACAAGGTTGGAATGGTTTTGTGTCTGAAATTAAGGATGGTTTAGCAAATGTTCAACAAGCAATGGAGGAAACATCCAATAGAAATCAAGAATCAATGAAAAAAAATCGAGAAAACGTAGAGAATTTTTTTAACGATATCAAACAATCTAGCGAAAAAGATTTAAACCAATTGACAGAAGACATTCAAAATTATCACCTGAAAAATAAGGAAAATTGGGAACAAAATAAGGAAAAAATTGGAAATTTTTTCAAGACCTCCCAACAGCAATGGAATGAACAATTAACCAAATGGAATGAGGAAATTAAACAAAAACAGAGCGAAACCGCAGAAGAATGGGAAGCACGAAGGATAAAATTCACAGATGATTTTAATAATTGGAAGGAGAAATCCAAGCATGATTGGGAAAAAGGGCTTAAAACATTCCGTAGAGAGATGTTAAAAGGATCGTACATGTTTCTTGTTTTTATGGCCCCAATTCTCATAGTTTTTATAATAGTTGTCTGGTTAATTACTTGGGCGATGAATGGGTTCAATTAATAATTTTCTGACTATAATCCAGTATCATGTTTGAGATTTTTATTCTTTCTTTTTTAGTTGCCTTGACAGGAGCGTTATCTCCCGGTCCCTTACTTACATTTACAATATATAAATCTTTAAAGCAAAAAAGAGGTTATTTAGCAGGAATTTACATTATTTTGGGACACGCTACGATAGAACTCATTTTAATTATAGTTTTACTTTTATTTCAGACAGCTATACTTTTATTTCAGAATATCTTATTTTTAGCGATTATTGGAATAATTGGAGGTATTCTTTTAGTAATGTATGGTTTTATGGTTATTAGAAATGTGTTTAAAACCAAAATAGCTATTGAATTTGAAAATAGTCAACATATGGGATTTAAAGGAAATAGTTTTTTAGGAGGTATTATCGTCAGCCTATCAAATCCTTATTGGGAGTTCTGGTGGGCAGTTATCGGATTAGGTTTTCTCATATCTTATAACGTGAGTTTTGCCAACCCTCTCGGATTATTACTATTCTTTCTAGGACATGAATTAGGAGATGCAGTTTGGTATCTTCCAATTTCCACCATCGCATACTTTGGCGGAAAGTCTTTAAATCCTAAAATCTTTAAATACATTTTGTTTGCTTGTGGTGTTTTTATGGTTATCTTTGGGTTATATTTAGCAATAAATATTATTATAAGTCCCCCACAATTTTGAAAAGAAATAAACACGTAGTATGCTCATAATATCCTCATATCACAATGAAATAATAATTTTTTAGAATCTTCTTTTGTTAATAACAAATTTCGAAATTTGGAAGTATTAGAGGTATAATATTCTTTTTTATCAGCTCTATTTAATTGAGTACTATTAAGTTGAAATAACCATGAAGGAAAAACGACTAATGAAATGTCCTGTGTGTGATAATAAGTTCATCCCTAGAACTTTTTATCCCGAAGATTCTATCTTTTCTAGTCCTGATGGAAAAAAGTTTAATTCTGGTTTTAATGGCTACGTTAACATGGGTGGAAAACCTCCAGAAGTAATAATCGGTTCTTGGGTGACATACTGCCCAAAATGCAATTATATCATGAAATTTGTAAAAGAATTAGTGAGAAAAGAAAAAATCCAGACGCACGGGATGAAAGGCACAGAATTAACAGAAAAACTGAACACGTACTACTTTGGTTTTGAATTTGGAGATTATTCCCAATATCTTAAAGAAATAATAAAGAAAGTAGAGGAAGATATTGAAGTTAAAATGAAAGATATTAATATTGAAATATGGGAAAATCTGTATTCCATAGATGATAACTTCAAGTTTCTCGTAAGATTTTTCAACAATTTAAAAGAGTACTGCGATAAAACGTTAAATATCAATATCAATTCCGATATGCCGAACAAAATAAAAAAGTTAAAACTTCCGAAAGATGTGGAACTCTCATTGTTGCAGCTAAATAATATTAAAAATGCGATTGTTAAAGGTGATTACGATCTCTCCCGAGAGGAAGAAGATATGATAAATAATATTTTGGTGAAATTTGTCTTTTATTTAGTTGATTCTCATATTAGACCGCTTATTAATGAAGAACAGCTGAAAGACGGCTTTGAATTTGTAAGCATGAAGGATCTAGAAGTAGAAATTAGGATTTACTTAGCTAAATACTTATATTCTACGTTCAATAGCAATCCAAATTCGAGTAAACAAATTAAAACATTTTTAGAGAATGTGTTTTAACTTATTCTTTCTTCACTCTGTATCAAACATATGTGAGTGTGGTTCAAGAAAATTATTTTGGCACATTGGACAGGAGTTATATTTTGAAAGCCATGCCGCTACACAAAGATAATGATATGTACTTCCGCAAAAAGGACAAGTAATCAATTTATCTTTTGCAAAATTAATATATTGATGGCAAACAGTACATTGCACATCTGAAACAGAAATTCCTTGTTTTACTTTAATTTTATTAGATAAAATTTCCTCAACTTTAGCTAATTCTACTTGATATAATCCTAAACTAGAAGTTAAATTGTTTATCTTTGCATTTATTTCTGTTATCCTTTCTCTTAATTCGTCTACGGTCAATTTTTCAGCGAGGAATGCAGATAAGGCAAAATTCATTGGTAATCCTTCAAAATTTTCAGTTTGCTTAGTTATTTCAGTGATTTCCGCAAATAAAATTGATTCTTCATCAATTAAATCTTTAAAACTTTTGAAAATCTTATTCAATAAAATTGTGAGTAAAAAAGTGAGCTGTTGTTTCTTTCTATAAAAATTATCTTCCCAATGTTTAATAATCTGATAAGTGTCGATATCTTGAGACTTATACTCATCTATTTTCTCATAGATTTGAGATTTGTATCTTTCAATTTTTATCTTGTAGTCTCTTAATAATTCTCTAATCACTTTAAGTTGGGGTAATTCTTCCCTAATTATGACTGAAGTCTTATCCTCATAATCACTCATCATGGCATTAACTTCTAATATCCGATCATCAACAAATTTTCTTAATTTAACACGTGTTCCTTCATCTTTTACACTAGTAAGATAAGTTTGATATTCCTCTTTTTTACGTAATAATTCACTATTTAACCTTGATAGTGTTTTTTTTAAGGTTTCTGTAATATTTTCATATGGTTTTAGATAATTATCAAATCTTAATACCCAGGTATCTATTTCATCAATATTTAATGAGATTGCATCCACTTTTTCTCTATAAGAATTAATTATTTTTACAAACTCATCTGATCCAGTAGCTTCAACATGATTTAATAGATTTTGAAGGTTTTTATCAACCGATAAAAAATAATATTCAATCAACTTAGGGAGGAATTCAGTGAATTTTTGCTGAGTCAATATTTCAAAGTTAAAAGCTTGTTTTTCCTCTAGTCTGTGTTTCTCATCGTATTGTTTCACTTCACTAATGAGGTCACCTAATTTATCCTCGATTAAAGAAACCATGAAGGGGCGCATAGTAACTTTTAAATTTTGGACAACTTCCTTTCTTTCTAAGATATTTATGAATTCTTCACCAGAATAATCTGCAAATGTATTGTTTTTATACATCAAGTAGATAAAATCTGAATATACTAACTCGTGTTTATGGTGGTTTTCGATGAAATATTGAAAGAGTTCATTGAAATGAAAAATGGGAAGCGATTCAGATCCTTTTTTTTTCACTTTTTTAGCATTTGAACTATATAGATCATGCAAAAATTCAAGTGATCCTTTGATTTCATCCCATTTGTTTAAGTCTAAAATTGATTTATTAAATTGATAACCTAAATTTTTAATTTTATTTGCTTCAAACCATAAATATATTTCATCGTCATATTGTTTTTCTACCTTGTGAATCGTCTTCTTAACATATTGTTTTGTTGTATCGCATTTATTAAGCAAATTTATTATGTTCGTGAGAAATTCATCAAGGAATTTATTATTCTTAAGAAGCCTCTTGATGTTTCTACCGTTAGCAGTAAGATTTGTTAAATTTTGTGAAATAATGGTGAGCTCGTTTTCAATTTCAGATTTTAAATTATAGTAAAGATTCTTTGGACTTCTGAGTAAATAATCATCAACAAACTGTTCTATTTCAGTAAGATATTCATGGTAAAATTCGTAATGTTGCAAATGGAATTGTTTCTTTAGGAAATCATTTATTTCACTTTCCTCTACGTTTTCTTCTTTAAATCGCGTTAACTTCCTCTTTACATCAAGAATCTCGTCTTTAGTGAAACCTTTTATCACTCTGCTATCATTAAACTTATTATTGAAAAGTAACATTGAAATGCACTGTTAAATCATTCTAAATACATGAATTTATTATATATGATCCAATAAATTTTTTGTTAAAATTAATGTGATAAATATCACATTTATCGTGATATTACGATTTTTAAAAATTAGAAATAAAAAGGAGTAAGTTTACTCTCCTAACTCATCAATCTCAATCTTCTTTTCTTGAGCGCCGCTCTTTGTTATGATAAGTAAATCAATTCCATTACCGGACATGGCATCTCTTTTTATCGCATTACTTATAGCCTTAACAACAAGGGCTTCTCCAGCTTTGAGTGTCATATTCGGTTTGTAGTCAGCTTCTAAAATTCCGATAGATAGTAACATTCCTGTCCCAGTAGTTCCATAATCATCAGGCATCAAAGAACCGAGAGCATCCAAAGTGTATAAATGTGGACCATCATCGTCTATTCCGGCAACCACTAAATTTGTATATAAAGGAGCTTGTTTTCGTGAATACAAGAAATTAGAAATCAATTTAGCAAGACTTTTTGTCGTGATATGCTTTCCAGCATCAAGTTCATAAAGATTTGCTTGAGCCCGAAGAATTTTAACTAATATTTGAAAATCTCCAATTAGACCATAGGCGGCTAATCCGATATTTTCTGTAATCTTAAAAACCTTCTTTGTTGCTTTATTTGTAACTGTATAACCCCACGTTGCCCTCCGATCATTTCCAAGGATAACTCCATCCTTGCATTTTATAGCAACGCCACAACTTCCTGGTACCATTATCTGCTGAGACATTTTTTCTTCAAAATATTTGTATTATTGTTTTAGAGTACTATTTAGTATTAAATTAATGCGAATTAATAATTTTTTGTTTTAAATTATAAAATTTAACTGATTAAACAGAGAAATCACGTTATTGTATCGTGATCATATATTGAATTAATTATAAAAATCTTGATTGAATAAAAAATCATTTGTATTCTGTCAATTTTTCCCAGTTATTTACTTTATTACTAAGTTGTGATGATCACTAAATTGATCCCATGACATTCACCCATGATAAAGTCACTTGATAATAAATTTTTTAATTCCTCTTTAAACCATAATAAAACTAATTTAAACCCCCATTTCTTCAACATAACCCTTTGAATTACTTTGATAATGAAAAATTACATTCAACTTTTTCGTGTGATCAATCGTCCAATGATCGCGGATTATTACTCTTCGATCAAAACATAAAGTTTTTGTCGTGATTTTTTGTTCATTTAATCCCCCATCTTCTTCTCATATTGCCAAAAGATTTAAATAACTCTTCGGATATTATAGTAACTAAGATACTCTATAAATAAACAAAAAAAAAGTAAAAATACACGAATTAAAAATTTTTAATTGTGGAGGAATAAGAATATGGCTAAGAAAAAACACAGTTTTGCCTGGTCTCCTATTAGACGATTAATGAAACAACAAGGCGCTAGTATCGTAGCAAGAAATGCTGTTGATTTATTAATTGATCATTTAGAAAAGACTGCTACTGGCTTAACTGAACAAGCAAGAGCATTTACGATGCATGCTAATCGAAAGAAAATTACAAAGAACGACTTACTTCTGTCGATTAAATACAAATAAAGCATGTATCATCAGTCCAATTGGACAAAAAAATTTTTTCTTTTTTTTATTAATTCTTAATTTTTTGATAAAATAATTTTTTTCCCGATTAGATTTATTTCTGTTCTTTAACTAAAAATCTCATCAAAATCTATAGAATTTATTTATAAATTATATTTTCTTCTTATTATTTGGGTTTTGTAATCTATAATCATGTCAAGTTTTAAACTCAAAATTCTTCTACTTGGTGGTGCAGCAGTCGGCAAGGCTAGTTTGGTTCAGAGATTCATCAAGAATCGTTTTGCAGCCAATTATAAATTGACCGTGGGCGTTGATATATCATCTAAGGATGTAGAATATAGACCGGGAGAAATAGCAACGCTCTCAATTTGGGATGTAGGCGGTCAACAAAGGTTTGAATTTATTCGAAGCACATTTTACAAAGGGACTGCTGGAGCATTGTTAGTTTTTGATTTAACCCGGAAGGAAACATATGCTGAAGTTAAAAATTGGCTTACAGAACTTAAACATTTTGCGGGAGAAACCATACCATTTATTTTGATAGGTAATAACGCAGATTTAGTAGAGGATGGGGGTGGGGTCATAGATCGCGAAGAAGTTAGAAAATTCGCTGAAAATGAGGGTGGACTCTATATTGAAACATCATCGAAGAAAGGTGAACACGTCGATGAATCATTTATTGAGTTAGCTCGACGGATTATTGATTCTCGTTAATATTTATCTTTTTTATTATTTCCTAATTTGCTATTAGGTGATTTATAAATATTTAAATTCATTTATTTAATTAGTTTAATTAGCATTCAGCAATATATGTAAAGAAAGTGTAATTTCTCATGAAGACAGAAGAAGATATGAGAAAAGAACGTCAGGCGATATATTTTGATTGCATTTGTGGGGGTTCTATTTCAATCATATCAATCACATTTATTATTATTCGTACTTTTGAAGTAGGGATTTTCGAAAATTATGTCACTTATGCATTGGGTTTAGGATTCTGGATTTTTATGCTTGGTGTTTCATTAGTTTTGATTTATGTGGGCATAAGTACATATTATTTGGAGAAAAAATATCCTGAAGGAGTCCCAACTAAAAAACCTATCAAACCGCCTTTTGTTTCTTAGTTTTAGCTTTCAGTAGGTTTTATTTTTCATTCATTAATCACTTGATAATCGTAATTTATAAGGGTTAGAATTATGGAATTAGTAACCGAAACATATTTTTTCAAATCATTCTTTTTAAATCATAGTACTCAAAATAGGATAATGAATAATCATGGCAAATAAAACCAATTCAGAAAGCAATAAACCAATAAATGGGAAGGCAAAAGAGATATTGTTTCAGTCCATGGAGCTTATCATGAAGAATCTTCAAGAAAACATGGAACATCTCATGAAGCCAAAACATTTTGAGCATACACAACATTTTATTGAATTAGTATTGAATGGGTTAAAAAATAAACGAAAATTCTTCTTATTAGCCTCTGGACGTTCTGCTTTCATTTTACAATGTTTTGCTACCCGATTAGTACATTTAGGTGCCGAAGTATATATGGTTACTAATTTAGCGAGCATGCCTGCTTTAACGAGAGATGATCTCCTAATAGTTTTATCTGGATCAGGAACAACTGCAATTGTTGTAAGCTTGTTAAAGAATTATGTGAACACTATAAAACCATATGGGATCATAACCATAACATCCCATCCGGAAACTATAATTGGGAGAGTTGGAGATGTAACTATTAAATTAAAAGGACGTACGAAGATCGACCTAACAGATCGCCACGATGATACTGCGATGTTAACTCCCGAAGGAACTGCTTTTGAACAAGTTGCTTTTACATATTTAGATGCAATTATTGCTGAATTAGCAATTAAACTAGGTAGAACCAACGAAGATTTGCTTAAAAAACATTCCGAGGCAATCTGAGTATTTCTTATAGGAATACCAAAATTAATAATTTATATATCCTACTAATTCTATGCCCATTTTTATAGTTCCTCTATGAGATTTTTATAAAAAGACGATGAATTGAGGTTTCCAAATGGGCATACACCACTTTTCAAGATCAAAAAAGAATGATCAAATTCCATGTTTAAATATTAAACATTCTATAGGGTACTCCGAAAAAAGTATCACTGCCAATCAAATCTAATATTTTATTCTTTGTATTAAATGTATCGTAATAAATAAAAAGTTCTCCCTTTCCCTCGCATCGCTCATTTATTGTAACCCACACATTTCCAGGACTGGTATTTTCAATTTCTTCTACAAGATCCTGATAATTTTCCAGAATATTCCTAACTATCTCGATATCCGGAAGTTCTTCACAAGGGAGTACTGAACTGCCTGTTAATGTTTCAAAAATGGAAAATGTGTGAACGATCATAGATAAAC